>JALHNR010000396.1 GCA_022843525.1 Methylocystis sp.
AGGTCTCGGCGTCGAAGACGCTAACGCTGTCGGCATGCTGATTGGCGACGAAGATTCGGCCCTTGGCGAGCGCCACCGTGTAAGGCCGGCTGCCGCATTTGAGCGTCGCGACGACGTTACGGGAAGCGAGGTCGATGACGCTGAGGTCATCCGACTCCACGTTCGCCGAATAGGCGCGCGCACCGGCGGCGTCGATCGTCACGCCGAAGGGATGCTTGCCGACCGCTATGGTCGCGACGCGTGAAAACGTCGCCGCGTCGATCATGGAAAGCGCATTGTCGTCGCGGTCGGCGACGATGATCGTCTTGCCGTCCGGCGTGACGGCGACGCCCGACGCCATTGCGCCAACGCCGACGCTGCGCTGCGCGCCGCCTGCGAGATCGATCTCGACGAGGCGCCGGCCATAAAGATCGGCGACATAGACGCGCTTGCCGTCCGGGCTCGCGGCGACGCCAAGCGGCCCGCCGTCGATCGGAATGCGCTTTTCGATTCTGCGCGTCGCCGCGTCGATGACGGTGAGAAACTTGCCTTCGGGGCTGGTGATGAAGGCGCGCGCGCCGTCGCGCGACACCGCGATTCCCGCCGGCTTGCCGCCAATTGGCAGAGTCGCGACGGTCTGCATTTTGGAAAGATCGACGATCGAGAGCGCGTCGGCGCCTTGCGCGGTGACGAAGGCCTCGTCGGCCAGGGCGGGCGCGGCGAGAATGACGATGGAGAGAAACACGCTCGCCGTCATGGCTGGGCTTGTCGCGAGCATGACGGGTCGAAGCCTCACTTCGCTTCCACCTTCGTCTTCAACGCCGCAAGATAGGCGCGCTGCAGCCCCGTCACCGCAGCGATGGCGACGTCGTCGTTCAATTCCGGCGGCGGGTCGTTGTTGGGATAGCCGCGGTAGAAGCGCGCCTTCCATTCGACTTGCGTCTTGCCGCCTTCGGCCGGCCGCAGCGTAATCAGCGCGGTGTAGTTCGTCGCCGGCAGCCGCTTCACATCATCGCCTTCGCGATGCACGCCAAGCATCATCCGCTCGGCGTCGCGCTTGGTCAGCAACTCCTCAATGACTCCGCCGTCGGCCATGATCAGCCTGCGATGCGCCTGATCGGGAACATCGTCGCCCAATGCTTCTATACGGGCGACGCCCGGCAGCCAGTCGGCGTGAGCGAAGTCAGAGACGACCGCCCAGACTTTGCCGGGCGGCGCATCCACGATCGTCGTTTCAACGACTTTCAGCGGCGACGCGCCATGCGCCGCAAATGCGGCGATCGGCAGAAACACAGCGAGCCCCGCCACGGCGCTAAGGATGAGCCGGCGCGTTGCGGCGATATCGACCCAGGGCGATCGGGTGAAGGGCTTCCTCATCCTGAGGAGCGTGCGCAGCACGCGTCTCGAAGGACGAGGAAGCCCGTTTTCGCGGAAATTGACCGACGCTTGGCGCATGGCGCGGCGCTTACTTGCTCTCCGCCTTGGCCTTCAATGCGGCGAGACCGGATTTGTAAATGTCGCTCACCGCCTTCAGCCCCGCTTCGTCGGAAAGTTCCGGCGGCGGATCATTGTTCATGAAGCCGCGATAAAACGCGCCCTTCCATTCGACGACGCTCTTGCCGCCGTCTTCCTTCACGCTGATCGTCGACGCGTAGTTATTGACCGGCAGCACTTTCACGTCGACGGCGTCGATCTTATAGCTCAGCGACTTGCCGTCGGCGTCATATTTCGTCAGCGTCTCGTCGATCACGCCGCCGTCCTTGAGGGTCAGCTTGCGCTTGGCGTCGGCGGCGTTGCCGCCCGTCCCTTCCGTCTTCGCAATGGCGGGATGCCAGTTCCAATCCTGGAAATTGCCGACGATCTCCCAGACCTTCGCGGCCGGGGCGTCTATTTCAATCTTTTCGACGACCTTCTGGCGCGACGGGCCGTGCGCAAAGGCGGGACCGGCGAGCAGCCCGGCGGAAAACAGCGACAGGGCCGCAACGACACATGCGCGGCGCGCAAGCACAAACGTCATTAGGATCTCCCAGAAAGCCTGATCTTGGCCGCCAGTGTGAGCGGGCAGGCGCACATAAGGGCGCCTCAAGCGGCGGCGTCAAGAGTAGCGAAGAACTCGACCGCGCGGTCGCAGCCGTCGGTCGACGATGGCGTGAAGGTCGTGCGCCCCACTTGCGCCCCAAGTCTCCACCATCCATATACCATCCAGACAGATGGTGCGGGGATGGCTATGGCGGACATATACAAATTACGCGAACGGCCGCCGGAGGCCGAGAAAATCACGATCAATGTCGGCTATGTCGATCTCGGCCATATCGATCTCCTGGTGCGCGAAGGCTTCTACTCCAACCGCACCGACTTCATCCGCACGGCGATCCGCAACCAGCTCGGCGCACATGCGGACGCGGTCAAGCAGTGCATCGTGCGGAACACGCTTGATCTCGGCTTGCGCCACTACAGCCGCGAAGACCTCGAGGCCGTGAAGGCGGCCGGCCGCAGACTGCGCATCCATGTCCTGGGACTGGCGTCCATTGCCGAAGACGTGACGCCAGAACTCGCGCGGGAAACCATCGAATCCATCACCGTGCTCGGCGCGCTGCAAGCGAGCAAGTCCGTCAAGGCGGCGCTCCAGGACCGAATCAATTGACCTTCCCCACTCTCCCGCGAGGCGTAGACACAATGAAAAACCTCCTGACGAGCGCCTTCAACCGGGCGACGCAATTGACGCGCGAGCAAAATCTCGCGGAAGCGACGCGCGTGCTGATGGGCGCGCTGACGGCCGGCGGCGCTGCGACGCCAACGCCGCAGCCGGCGGCGCATGCCGAGCCGCATCCCCCGACGTTTCGTCTGCGCCGCCCGCTCGGCGAGACGGTGGAGCTGCTGCGTCACGCCGGTCTTCCGGGCCTCGATCAAAGCGGCGCGCCGCTCGTCGGCCTGCGAAAAGCACCGAAAATCGACCTTCCGCCGGGCGCCGCCTATCTCTCGCGCAGCTATGTCGGCCCGGCCGGCGCCCGCGACTATAAGGTCTATGCGCCCAATGGCCTCGGAGACGGCGAACGGCCTTTGATCGTGATGCTTCACGGCTGCGCGCAGAACCCCGACGACTTCGCCGTCGGCTCACGAATGAATGAGCTGGCTGAAGAACATGGTTTCATCGTCGCCTATCCGGCGCAGTCGACGACGGCCAATCAGATGGGCTGCTGGAACTGGTTCAACCCGGCGGATCAGACCCGCGAGAAGGGCGAACCCAGCCTCATCGCCGGCCTGACCCGCGCCGTCATGGCGGAGTGGCGCGTCGATGAGTCGCGCGTCTATGTGGCCGGGTTGTCGGCCGGCGGCGCCATGGCCGCGACCATGGCCGCGACCTATCCGGAGCTCTACGCCGCAGTCGGCATACATTCCGGTCTCGCGCATGGCTCGGCCAGCGACGTCGCCTCCGCCTTCGCGGCGATGGGCGGTAAATTCGAACTCGGCGCGGCGCGCAGGTCGCTGTCTGACGACTACGTGCGGACAATCGTTTTCCACGGCGAAGCCGACCAGAAGGTGCATCCGACCAATGGCGAAACGATCCTCGCAGGGGCTCGGCTCGATCTTGCCGATGCGCTCGCGCGCGAAACGCGCGAGACCGGATCGGCGGGCGGTCGCAATTACAGCCGCACCGTCATCGCCGACGCGCGCGGCGTGCCGCAGCTGGAGCATTGGGCGGTCGAGGGGCTCGGCCACGCCTGGTCGGGCGGCAATCCCGACGGCTCCTTCGCCGATCGCCATGGCCCCGAGGCTTCACGCGAGATGGTGCGGTTTTTCCTAGCGGAGGCATCGGCGGAGCGGTAGCGCCGGCGCTGTCACACGCCCGTCTTAGAGGCGCTGCATCTGCGCGCCATGGCCTATCTGCGCGCGCTCGCCTTCGTCCTCACGCTGGCGGGCGCTTTCATTTTCCTTGTT
>JALHNR010000397.1 GCA_022843525.1 Methylocystis sp.
GGCAACGACCAACTCAGTGGGCGTGCCGCAGGCTTCGCAGAGCAAGCCGGCGCGAGATCCGGTCCGACCAAAACCCGGCGCGCCGCAGGCCGGGCATTGCCACGCCAGGCGCTGCGCCAGGCGTTCGGCCAATATGGCAAGACTCCTCATCCGCGTCGGGTTGAAGTGGGCGCGCATGTCCGTCTCCATGCGCGCCCGGCCATCCGATGATGCAGCAGCGGCTGCTTCAATGGCGTGCCTTAAGCGGTCAGGATCGACAATGCCCTTAGCGAGAGCAGACGCCACCTCACCTTTGTTCGGCCGCACGATCAGCCCATGAGTCGGAAAACCGATCCTTTGCAAAAACCCGTCGGATGCTTCTCCGGGCGAGACGACCAGATGATCATAATTCGTCTTCTCGGCGATTATGCTTTCGGTGACAACAATTCCGCTCTCGTCATCTACAAAGACCAGAAGCTCCATGCCTGCAGGAATATACGGAATAGCGGGATGCGGACCGAATGAGCCTTCACTCGCAAGCCCAAGCGGCGCACCTGCGGCGTTCATGCCCAGACGCGCTTTGCGCATGGCGACGTCGAGCATCGTTCCATCGCGTGGAATCTCTCCAGAGAACGTGCCAAGTTGATCAGTATCTAATCCAGGCGTTGAAGTGACGATCAAGCCGGGTGTCGACATCAACGCGGGCGCAACGACCTGTTCCTTGCGGTGCATGGTGGCGAAAGCGGCCGTTCGACTGGCGTAAGGATGGCGCGCTTGGGCCATGCTAGCAAGCGCCGCTCGATCGTCCGCGAAAGGTCCAGGCGAGGCTCGCGTTCGCCTGAAACGGTATCATGCGAGTGTTGGCGACAACCATGGTTGGAGACACTCTTCGCGGTGTCCGTTCGAGGACGATAGAGCCCGTATTGAGAGAAAGACCATAGAAGCGGGGACCATGTTCGGCGGCGAAGGCTTCCAGTTTCTCCAGCGCGCCTTCCTCGTCGAAAACCGCCGCGTAAGTTTCCAGCGCCACGGGAGCGTTGAAAATGCCGGCGCATCCGCAGTCGGATTCCTTCTCGCCGACCACGTGCGGCGCTGAGTCCGTGCCTAAAAAAAATTTCGGATTGCCCGACGTGGCGGCGCGGCGCAGCGCAAGTCGATGCCGTTCCCGCTTGGCGACGGGAAGACAGTACATGTGCGGACGGATGCCGCCTTCGAACATCGCGTTTCGATTGATCACCAGGTGATGCGGCGTGATCGTCGCGCCAAGGTTCGGTCCCGCAGTCTCGACGAACGCTACGGCCGCCTCGGTAGTTATGTGCTCCAACACAACTCTGAGCGCCGGGAATGCTGCGAGAAGTTTCGCGAGAACGCGCTCGATGAATACAGCCTCACGATCGAAGACGTCGACGCGGTGGTCGGCGACCTCTCCGTGCAGCAGCAGCGGCATGCCAATTCGCTGCATCACCTCCAAGACATGATAGATGCGCTGAATATCGGTCACGCCTTGAGCGGAATTCGTGGTCGCGTGCGCCGGATACATTTTCGCCGCCGTGAAGACTCCCGTTTCGAAGCCCCGCTCAATTTCGCACGGATCGATAGTGTCGGTGAGATACGCGGTCATGAGCGGCGTGAACGCGAGACCGGGCGCGAGCGCCGCCTGAATGCGCGAGCGGTAGGCTTCCGCTGCGGCGACGGTCGTCACCGGCGGAACGAGGTTCGGCATAACGATCGCCCTTGCAAATTGCCGGGCTGTTTCGTTGACCACCGCCCGCAGCATGTCGCCGTCGCGCAGGTGCACATGCCAATCGTCGGGCTGTCGGATGACCAATCTGGTCGCCGCGCCGGGCGTGGGAGTCTCGATCCTCAACGGGTCGCGAAAACCAGACATGACAGTTGACCATGGTTGACGCGCGAAGGCCACTCGCCATCGCGATCGATCACAGCAGCTTCACCACGTGCCGACTGGCGGAGGGCGTCGCAGTTCGGTGCTCCTGATAGCGCAAGGCGACGACCTTGGACCGAGGAGCAAACTGTCGGATAGACGCGATCGCCTTATTGAATGGCTCACGTTTTCAGTGCGCTCAAGGTGTGTTTTATGGCGCCGTCGGGCGCCCGCCCTTTCTGTTCGCGGCAATGGAGTTACGGCGGCAGATAAAAAAGCTCCATAATCCGCCGCTTCGGTCAAGCCTTCGGCGGGCCATAATAGCCGGGCTTGGAATGGGTATCGATCAGCAGCAGTTTCGCGCCTTCGACGACATGGGGCGCGAGGCCCGCGCCCCCCGTCTCGATCAGCGTCAGCAACTCGGCGCGCATCCTCGGATCCCAATAGGTTCGCATGTGATTCCTGATGCCTTCCGCGCGCCTTTCCGGCGGATAGGGCGCGAAGAAATCGCCGATCTGATTGGCCATCAGAACGATGCGATCGAGCGCCATGACGGGAATGTCGGCACCCTGCGAAGGCGACTGAGTCATGCGCATTCCGCCGGCTCCAGCTCCTCGATACGCGGCCTATCCGCCTCGTGCCAGCCATCGGCGGCGGGGCCGTTGGTGCGAACGACGTCGACCGCCGTGACCTTGTATTCCGGGCAGTTCGTCGCCCAGTCGGAGAGGTCCGAGGTGACGGCGTTGGCCTTCGACTTCGCGTGGTGGAAGGTTGTGTAGACGACGCCCGGATTCACGCGCTCGGAAATTTTTACGCGCAGCTCAATCTGGCCGAAGCGGCTCGTCATCTTCACCCAGTCGCCATTGTTTACGCCGCGCGCCATCGCGTCCTGCTCGTTGATCTCGAGCACGTCTTCGGGATGCCACAGGGAGTTCGGCGTGCGCCGTGTCTGCGTGCCGACATTGTATTGCGAAAGGATGCGGCCCGTGGTTAGCAGCAGCGGATATTTGTCGTTGGTGCGCTCGGCGGTGGGCACATATTCGGTGAGCATGAAGGCGCCAAGCCCATTGGCGCGCGGGAACTTCCCAATGTGGAGCACTTCAGTGCCCTCGGGCGCGTTCTCATTGCAGGGCCATTGCGCCGAGCCGATGCGGTCGATGAGCGCGAAACTGATGCCGTGGTAGTTGGGCGACAGCCGTGCGATCTCATCGAGCAGCTGACCGGGATTGTCGTAGGAGACCTTATAGCCCATGGCGTTCATGAGCTGCACGGTGATCTCCCAGTCCTGAAGTCCGGCGAGTGGCTCGATCACCTTGCGCACGCGCGAGACGCGGCGTTCCGCATTGGTGAATGTGCCGTCCTTCTCCAGCGACGATGAGCCGGGGAAGAAAATATGGGCGTATTTCGACGTCTCATTGAGGAAGAGATCATGGAGCACGACGCATTCCATGTTCTTCATCGCGGCGATGACGTGGTGCTGGTTCGGATCGCTCTGCACCGGATCCTCGCCCATGATGTACATGCCCTTGAAGGACCCCGCGACGGCGGCGTCGAGCATGTTGGGCAGGCGCAGTCCCGGCTCCGAATCGAGCGGCACGCCCCATTCGGCCTCGAAGCTCGAACGAGTTTCATCGTCCGTGACGAAGCGGTAACCGCTGAAGACATGCGGCCAGCTGCCGAGACAGCTGCCGCCCTGCACATTGCCCTGGCCCCGCAGTGGATTCACGCCGACGCCCTCGCGCCCCAGCATGCCGCAGGAGAGGCCTAGATTTCCAAGGCACATCACGCCGGTCGAGCCCTGCGAATGCTCAGTGACGCCGAGGCCGTAATAGATGGCGCTGTTGGGACCACCGGCATACATCCGCGCCGCCTTGCGGATGTCCCCCGGATCGACGCCGGCGAGCGGCCCGATGACTTCCGGCGCATATTTGTCGGAGCCGACCAGCGCCTTCCAGTTCTCGAACTCCTTCACCTCGCAGCGGGCGCGCACGAATTCTTCGTTGTAGAGCTTCTCGCGCACGACGACATGCGCGATGCTGTCGA
>JALHNR010000398.1 GCA_022843525.1 Methylocystis sp.
CTTCTCCCGAATATTTGAGAAGGCGCACGGCGGCGCGCGCGCAGGCTGCGACCATCGGCGGCAGCGTGGTGGTGAAGATGAATTGCGGCGCGTAGCTGCGCACCGCATCGACGATCGCCGGACTCGCGGCGATATAGCCGCCGAGCGCGCCAAAGCCCTTGGCGAGCGTGCCCTCGATCATGTCGATGCGGTCTTCGACGCCTTCCCGCTGGCAGATGCCGCCGCCGCGCGCGCCATACATGCCGACCGCGTGCACTTCATCGACATAGGTCAGCGCATTGTACTTTTCAGCAAGCGCGACGATCTCCGCGACCGGCGCAATGTCGCCATCCATCGAATACAGGCTTTCGAAGACGATCAGCTTCGCCCGCTCCTTGCCGGCCGCCTTAAGCAATTCCTCGAGATGGTCGACGTCATTATGGCGCCAGATCTGTTTTTCGCATCCCGACCGGCGAACGCCTTCGATCATCGAATTGTGATTGAGCGCGTCGGAAAGAATGAGGCAATTCGGCAGCAGCGACGCGACCGTCGAAATGCCGGCGAGATTGGAGATCCAGCCCGATGTGAAGACGAGCGCCGCGGGTTTACCGTGAAGATCGGAGAGTTCCGCCTCGAGCTCGACGATCGGATTGTGGGTGCCGGATATGTTGCGCGTCCCCCCCGCCCCGGCGCCGTGGCGGTCCAGAGCGTCTCGCGCCGCGTCGACCACAGCGCGGTGGCCGCCCATCCCGAGGTAATCGTTTGAGCACCAGATCGTGACTTCGCGAGGCGCATGCTCTTCGCCCTCGGGACGCCACAGCGCAGTAGGAAAGCGAACGGCGTCGCGTTCGAGATTGGCGAAAACCCGGTAGCGCTTCTCCATCTTCAACTGCGCGATCGCCGACTGAAAATGCTGGTCGTAAGTCAAAGCCATCGGATTCATGTGACTCTCCATCGGCGTAACTTCCCTAGACGCGCCATTCTGCGGGCGCTAAACCTCACTGACGCGCGAGCGGCGCAGAGGCGCCTCGATCGCGACGATACGAAGCGAGTCGTATTCATTCGCCTCGTCCGGACAACTTTCTTTGACGCCCCACGACCAGAGCGCATTGGCGCGTAGCGGCGCGACGAGAAACCAATGCTCTGCGACGGCGAGCGCCATGAGCGTCGCGAGAATTGTAAAGCCGACAAGCTCGAACGCCGTCGTCGCGACGAGCGCCTTTTGCGCGATCAGCACGGTGACGATGGTCGAGGCGCTAACCGAGAGCGGGAAAAACAGGTTCATCGGCCTGCGCGTCATGAAGGTCGCCAGATAGCGCAAATGTTCCGGCAGCAGCTCTTCGCTTAGGTTCGGCGCGCCGAAATAGAGATTGAGCTTGGCGCTCGTATGCATCCACCAAAGAATGAGAAAGGTCCACGCGCCAATCTGATTGGGCTGATTGCGAGTCAGCGCGACGAGCGCGACTGCGCACAGGATGATCGCGATTTCATGATAGAGGCTCGTGCGCACCGCCTCGACGAAGCGGGGCCAGCCGCGCAACTGCGGCGGACAGGCCGTTTTTCGCGGACCCGTGATGAAGCCCATGTAGTAACTCACGAGCTGCCAGGCCCACGCGGTCAGTCCGCAAACGAACGCGTAGTAGGCGGACGAGGCCGTCGTTTCGCTGCGCGTCACGACGACGCCGCATAGCGCTAGCGCGAACAGCGCGGTCGCGCCCGCCATGCTCCACACGAATGTGCGGCGAGAAAGGCCGTCGAGATAGAGCAGCACGCCGGTGCTCCCCCACCAGAGCAGGAGCGTTGCGACGATCGGCGGTGCATAGTCGGACATACGGCGCTCCTCACCACACCGGCGCAAGACGAATTTGCGCCGGCAGCGCGTTGGATTTCGCTGGGACAAAATAGAGACGCGCGAAGGTCGCGGCCGCCGCGGCGGTCAGCGCCGCCTGCTTGGCCCGGGCGACGACGCCCTTCTGCTTCTTTGCCGCGGCGATCGCGCGTTCGATCGCCACAAGACGGTCGAGGCCGGGTTTGAACAGCGGATGATCAAGATCGAGCGTGATCGGAAAGACCTGGCGCGAAATCTCGGTCGTCAGGCGCAAGACCTTGAAGTCGTAGTCGTCGGGGTGCATGCCGATCGCCGCGTGGAACGCGGGTCGGCAATGATCGCGCACATACATGGTGGCGAAAACGGCAAGCAGGAAAAATTTGATCCAGTAAACATTGAGGCCCGAGACGAGCTTCGGATTGGCGCGCATCAGCAATGCGAAGGCCTCGCCGTGACGGAACTCGTCGTTGCACCACTTCTCGAACCACTTAAAGATCGGATGGAAGCGGCGCTCGGGATGGCGCTCAAGCTGGCGGAAGATGGTGATATAGCGGGCGTAGCCGATTTTCTCGGACAGGTAGGTCGCGTAAAAAATGAATTTCGGCTTGAAAAACGTATATTTCTTCGTCTTCGTCAAGAAACTCAGATCGATGCCGATGCCGAAATCCTTCAGCGTATCGTTGATAAACCCAGCGTGGCGCGCCTCGTCGCGGCTCATGAAGCCGAAGAGGTCCTTCATATCCTGGTTGTGGGCGCGCTTTTTCATCTCGGCATAGAGCACGCAGCCTGAAAACTCCGCGGTGATCGAGCTGATGAGAAAGTCGCGGAACTCCTTGTCGAGTTCTTCGGAATAGACGAAGGCGGCGTCGAACTCCTCGGTGCGCTGGAAATGCTTATTGTTGGGGTCGGCGCGCATCTCTTCCATCAGCGCATCCCACTCCTTGCGCACAGGAGAGACGTCCGTCTTGTCAAGCTCTGCGAAATCCGTTGTGTAGAACCGCGGGCTCAGAAGGGTATTTTCCTGGGCGACGCGGGTCGCTTCGATCGAGACGTTCTGGCGCAACGGGGCGTTCATAGCGCTCTCCTGTTCGTGAAGCTGACGTCGTAAAGTTCGGTGAGCTCGAAATTGCCAAGAAAGCGCGCCCACAGCCGTTCGATGAGGCCTGCGCGAATGATCGTCGCGCGGCGCTCGACCGTGACCCGATAGCCGAAGGGCGCTTCAACCGGCGCATTTTGCACGAGCACGCGATCGCCCGGCCTTATGTCGAAATCGCCTTCGATCTCGACATGAGCGAAGAGGCTTTCGGCCGTATGGCCGATTTCTACCCTGCAGGGCGCATCGAACGTCTGGCGGGTGATGGGGAGCAACCAGTTCATGGCTCGCGCCTCCTTTCGGTAAAAAGCTGCGCGAAGGCGCGCGCATTGTCCGGTCCGAAGGCGTCAAGATTGACGCGTCGCCCGGTCGCCGAGTCTTCGAGCGAAACCGTGCCGTCGCTCCAGCGCGTCAAAGCAAAGGGCGTCGATGCGTCGAGGCCCGAACGGCGCCGCTCACGCGCGAGCCCCCGCAACGTCGAGCGAATGAAGCCGTAGGCGCCCGGCTGCACGACATAAAAGAGCGCGCCGTCGCGAGCGTCGCGCACGGCGACTGAGCCATCATTGCGATCCTCGAAGAGCAATGCGAGGCTCTCGACCGCATTCCTCAACGGCATATGCACCGCGCCGACGCCCGTGAATCTGGTCAAACCCGTCGCAAGCAGAGCAAACAGGATGAGAACGCCAGCGCCGCGTAGGATCGGGCGCGGCACGCCGTCATGCGCGCTTAAAGGCGTTTGAGTCTTGCCGATTGACGCCTGGCTCATGATCGAAGCCCTCCTTCCCCGTTACGCTGCGACTGCATCGCCTGCCGGCATGCTTGCCTTTTGCGGCGAAGCGGAAGCGACCGCGTCGTCTTCGCCAATCACAAACATGTCGCCACGTTCGGCCGCGGCCGCGACAAGCGCGCGCCCCAAGATGTCGCCGACATGTCTTGCATCGGCGAGGCCGCGCAGCGCGG
>JALHNR010000399.1 GCA_022843525.1 Methylocystis sp.
GAACAATGCTTAAAGCAGCTTGCTGATCGCGCTCGCCACATCGGTCATGCGGCCAGAGAAGCCCCATTCATTGTCGTACCAGGACAGGATCGACACGAGATTGCCGTCGAGGACCTTGGTCTGGTCCAGATGGAAGCAGGACGAGAGCGGATTGTGGTTGAAGTCGATCGACACGAGCTTTTCGTCCGTGTAGCCGAGCACCCCCTTGAGCGGACCATCGGCGGCGGCCTTGATCGCGGCGTGCACTTCGTCCTTCGTCGTCGCCCGCTTGGCGACAAATTTCAGATCGACCGCCGAGACGTTGGGCGTCGGCACGCGAATGGCGTAGCCGTCGAGCTTGCCGTTCAGCTCCGGCAGCACGAGTCCGACGGCCTTCGCCGCGCCCGTCGAGGTCGGGATCATCGACAGCGCCGCGGCGCGGGCGCGGTAGAGATCCTTATGCATCGTGTCGAGCGTCGGCTGATCGCCCGTATAGGAGTGGATCGTCGTCATGATCCCCTTCTCGATGCCGATCGCCTCGTGCAGCACCTTGGCGACCGGCGCGAGACAGTTCGTCGTGCAGGACGCGTTGGAGATCACGAGATGATCCTTGGTGATCTTGTCGTGATTGACGCCATAGACGACCGTAATGTCGGCGCCTTCGGCAGGCGCTGAAACCAATACGCGCTTCGCGCCCGCGTCGAGCAGCAATTTGGCCTTGTCGCGTGCGGTGAAAAGCCCGGTGCATTCCAGCGCGATGTCGATCTTGAGGTCTTTGTAGGGAAGCTCGGCCGGATTTTTGATGGCGGTCACCTGGATGGGGCCGCGGCCGACGTCGATCGTGTCTCCGGCGACTTTCACCTCGTGCGGGAAGCGGCCGTGCACTGAATCATATCGCAACAGATGCGCATTGGTCTCGACCGGGCCGAGATCGTTGATGGCGACGACTTCGAGGTCCGTGCGTCCGGTCTCGATGACATAGCGCAGGATATTGCGGCCGATGCGCCCGAATCCGTTGATCGCCACTCTCACGGTCATTTGGAAAATCTCCTTGCGCCGCCGGAACTCCGCGGCCCTCGCCATCGAGCCTGTGGGCTCTGGAGGCGAGCGTGTGATAGCACCTCGCGCCCCCCTGTCAACGCGCCGAGGTCGCGCCATTTGGCGCGGTTTCGATTTGCGCGATTCATGCTAGGAACAGGCTGGCAAGCGAATCGTTCGGCGCGTTCGCCGCGCCGCAAAGCCATGCACCATCTGCGACCGGCGATGAACCAATCAGATAAGCGCGACGAAGAAAACGCCAAGAGGCTCGAGGCCGCCGTCGCCGAGCTGCAGGCGGCGCTCGCTCAGCTGGAGCGCACGGTCGCCGCAAAGCTCGAAGACGAATTGTCCAGCGCCGAACTCGAAGAAGAACTCGCCGTCATGCAAGACGATCGGTCGCGCCTCGCCCTCGATCTCGACGCCGCGCTTGCGCGGCAGAACGCCCTGGAGAAGAGCCGCGACGAGGTGCTGCGAAGGCTTGAAGCCGCAAGCGAAGGCGTCGCCGCGGCGCTCGGCGGGGCGGGCGTGGCCTCGACCCAGGAGGATTGACATGGCCGCCGTCGTCGTCGCCATCGCCGGCCGCACCTATCGCATGTCCTGCGAAGAGGGCGAGGAGCAGCGGATCGAAGAGCTCGCGCGTTACGTGGAAAGCAAGATCCAGTCGATGCGCGAGAGCTTCGGCGAGATCGGCGAGCAGCGCATCATCGTGATGGCCGCGCTCGCAATCGCCGACGAGGCGACGGACGCACGCGCCAAAGCGCAGGCGACGGAAGCGGAGTTCGCTGCGCTGCGCGCTGAACTCGACGCCGCGCGCAAGGCGAGCGACGCGGCGTCGGCGCTCGCCGCCAAGGCGCTTGGCGACGCGACGCGTCGGATCGTGAAGCTCAATGGCGAACTGTCGCCGCCAGCGGCGGCGCCGGACGATGGTCTCTAGGTCCTGGATGCGGCGGTGAAAACCGCCAATTGAGCCTCGAAAGCACGCTTGTATGCGGGCCGCGCTTCGCTGCGGGCGACATAGGCGGAGAGATTCGGATATTGGTCCAGTAGACCCGACGCTTTCAACCTGAGCAGCACCGACGCCATCATCAGGTCGCCGGCGCTGAAAGGGCCATCGAGCCAGTCGGAGTCGCCAAGGCGACCCGAAAGCTCGCTCAGCCGTTTACGGACGCGTTCCTCGACGACAGGCAGACGCTGCTCGTACCAGGCTTCGTCGCGCTCCAGAAGCCTGGCGAATGCAAGATCAATGATTGGCGGCTCCATCGTGCTGAGCGCCGCGAACATCCATGTGATCGCGCGCGCCCGCGCATTCACATCGTCTGGCAGCAGGCCAGCATGGCGCTCCGCGATATGGAACACGATCGCCCCCGACTCGAACAGGGCGAGATCGCCTTCTTCATAGGTCGGAATCTGCCCGAAAGGATGAAGCGCGAGATGCGCCGGCTCCTTCATCGCTTTGAATGAAAGAAGCCGAACGTCGTAGGGTTGGCCCACTTCTTCGAGCGCCCAGCGAACGCGCATGTCACGCGCCAGTCCCTTGCCGCCATCGGGCGACCGTTCAAAGGCGGTAATGGTGGGGGTCATTGTCAAGCGGACAGCCGCCAGTCTCCTCAACTAATCGGCGGCGCACTCGGTCAGTGAGCCTGACCCCCATCGCCCGCTTGAGATTACTTGTTCACGCCCCAATCTTCGAAACTCGGGTCCCGCTTGGCTTTCTCGAGATTGTCCGCCTGTTCCGATAATTGATAATTTTGGTTTTGCGCCGCCATGGCCTCGGCGCCATCCTTCATAATCGCGATCTTCATCTGCTCTGTGGCGAGGCGATTGAGCTCGTTGATCCACTGATTGAGCGCGAGCAGCAAGTTGCGTTTGCGCTCTCGTTGAATGTCATGCGACGAATCATTGTTCTCAGCCAGCGCGAGTTCTTGCTGAGTTTCGGCGATCGTCGCATCGAGCTTCTTGACCTTCTCCTCCGCCGCGGCGGCCTTGTCCGGAGCGTCGGCCTTGGCTTTTTCGAGGGCCGCTTCGGCTTCAGCGCGCGCCTTCTTGAGATTGTCGAGGCCGTTCTGCAGCCATTTTGACTGGATCTTCAGGAGCGAGTCGCGCGGAACCCCGCTGAGGCTCAGCGAATTCGGAATGGGAAAATATTCGCCGAGCTGCGCCGCGTCAGCCGGCGCCGCTGAAATCGCGCAGGCGAGCAGGCCACAGAGAACGGCGCCGGCCAACGTCCTACGGACGCTGGCCGTTTTGCTGATGAAGTTCATGAGTTTCTCCCGGTATGCTGCGCTTTTTTAGCGCGCTTTTCTTTGCGCAAACTGGGCTATCGTTTGACGTCTGGCAAGTCCCGGCGCCTGCGGGCGAATAAAGGAGCCGGGGCGCAGCGCTTGACTGCCTCAGCGCTTCACGCCAGCCTATGTCCGCCGGGGGAGCCCGCCCGGCGGCGCGCCCACGACGCCGCCACGGGGCTGAGAGGCCGCATGACGCGCGAAACGCGGGGGCGGCGACCCTTCGAACCTGATCCAGTTGAGACTGGCGGAGGGATGGTGTCAGCGAGATTTCCCAAAAGGCCGCGCTCATGCTCGCGCGCGTGATCGGCGCCGGCGTCGCCGGACTCTGCGCCGCCTATGCGCTCGCGCGGAAGGGCGTGGAGGTGGAGATCGTCGAGCGCGCGTCTGCGCCGGGCCTTGGCTGCTCGCGCTTCGCCGGCGGCATGATCGCGCCCTGGTGCGAACTGGAAAGCGCCGAGCCCCTGGTCGCGACGCTCGGCGAAGAGGCGCTCGATTTCTGGTCGCGCGAGCTCGGCGTCGCGACAATCGCCGGCAGTCTTGTCGTGGCGCCC
>JALHNR010000400.1 GCA_022843525.1 Methylocystis sp.
CCCAGCCGCGCCGCCCAGGCGCCGTCGGAGCCGAGCCGCGGCCACGAGGCGCCGCCGAGCGCCAGCACCAGGGCGTCGACCTTGCGGGTGAATTCGCCATCCGGGCCAATCAGGCGTAGCGCCCCCGATTCGGCGAAACCTGCGAAGTCATGGCGGGTCACGATCGTGACGCCAAGCCGCGTCAGCCGCGCCAGCCAAGCGCGCAACAGCGGCGAGGCCTTGAAACTTGCCGGAAAAACCCGACCGCTGGAGCCGACGAAGGTCGTCTCGCCAAGCTCGGCGCAGAAGTCGCGCAGCGCCTGCGGCGGCCAGGCGCGGATGAACGGCGCGATTCTCGCGGCCGACGCGCCATAGCGCGAGATGAAGCGCTCCAGGCCTTCGCTATGGGTGATGTTGAGCCCGCCCCGCCCCGCCATCAGGAATTTGCGCGCGGGGCTCGCTTTGTGCTCATAGATAACGACGCGCGCGCCGGCGCGCGCGAGCGCATCGGCGGCGAAAAGGCCGGCGGGGCCCGCGCCGATGACGGCGCAGAACGGAGCCTCGGCGTCGCTAATGGAAGAGCCTCCCTTGGGCGGCGTTTTTCGATGCGCATAATGGCGAAGGTTCACGCCTCCGCTCGCGCCACGCCCGCGTTTCGGTGGCTCTCATATCATGTGCGCGTCGGCGCGCGGAAAAAAAGCTGAAATGACAGTCAAGGCTCTGCCTCAAATTGACGCATCCGCCGAGCGCTTCGAATTTCTTGTTGCGCCGCAGCACGCCGGCGCCCGGCTCGACCGCTTTCTCGCCGAACAGCCGGAGATCGTGGCCGCGCATCTGTCGCGCAGCCGCATCAAGGGGCTGATCGAGGACAACCGCGCGACCCTTGCCGGCGAGACGGCGCGCGACCCGGCGAAGAAGCTCGGCGCCGGAGATCACGTCACGCTCGACGTGCCGCCGGCGACTCCGGCCGAGCCGCAGGGCGAAGATATCGCGCTCACCATCGTCTATGAGGACGAACATCTCCTCGTCATCGACAAGCCGGCCGGGCTCGTCGTGCATCCCGCGAGCGCGCATGAGAGCGGCACGCTGGTCAACGCGCTGATCTCGCATTGCGGCGACAGCCTTTCCGGCGTCGGCGGGGTGAAGAAGCCCGGCATCGTGCATCGCATCGACAAGAATACGAGCGGCCTTTTGGTCGTCGCCAAGACCGACGCCGCGCATCATGGCCTCTCGCGCCTCTTCGCCGATCACGGCCGCAAACTGTCGCTGACGCGCGAATATTTCGCCTTCGTCTGGGGCGTTCCCGACCGCGCGCATGGAACCGTCGACGCGCCGCTCGGCCGCCATTCGACGCAGCGCGAGAAAATGGCGGTGGTGCCGGAAGCGCGCGGCCGCGAAGCGATCACGCATTGGGAGAAGGTCGAGGATTACGGCGTCGCCGCGCTCATGCGGTGCCAACTGGAGACCGGCCGCACGCATCAGATCCGCGTGCATATGGCGCATATCGGCCATCCGCTGATCGGCGACAAAACTTATGGCGCGGGATTCAAAACCAAGGTCGCGAAACTGACGCCCGCCGCGCGCGAGATCGTCGAGCGTTTGGACCGTCAGGCGCTGCACGCGGCGACGCTCGGTTTCGAGCATCCGGTGACGAAAGAGGAGATGATGTTTGAAAGCGAATTGCCGGAGGATTTGGCGGGGTTGAGAGAGGCGTTGCGTGAGCAGTGAACGCGACATTATCGTTCGGGCTATTTTTTAGGGAGCGCGTGATCCGTTGTCGAAAACACACGGCGCATATGGTTGATCAAGATTCTGCGGCAAAGCGGATTGGTCTGGCGATCATCGCCGCGATAGCCTGCGCCTACGCGGCGGCGGGAGCAGGCGTTTCCCACGCGCCGTCGGTGGGGGCGATTTGCGGAGCGGCGGGATTTTCAATTGTGAGCGCCAAATATGGCGTGCCGGGTTTCTCCGAGGATATCTCCAAAGAGGATTTGTGGGCCGCCGGTCTGATGGCCGCGATCGCGTTTGTCTTTCGGACCGACAGCCTCGATTTGCCTGACACAACGCGAGCTGCAGTCGTTGCTGCAATGGTCGTCGCCGGAGCGACGGAAATTGTGAAGGGAGCAGGCGTGTCGGCCGGTTTCAACGCGCTGATGGCGACGGCTATCGTCGCCGTCCTCTGCAGCGTCCTCGGCGGAGGAATTGGCGCGTTAGGCGGCGCTGATCTATTGATCGGCGCAAGCACTGGAATTGTCGTCGCCGTAATAGGCCTGAGCCCGATCGCTGCTTACATTGGCGCAATTCTCGGCGCGTTGCTTCGCATCGGAGCGGACAGTGGCTTTCAAGCCATTGCGCATCTTTTCCAATAGGTGGAACGATTGTTTCCGCGAATTTGAGTTGAACGCGCTCTTCCTAAAACACGCCTCAACCAGCTGGGGGTCGCCGAGCTTCCTCTCCCTGAGACGTCGCCGTCGCGGAAGGCAAAACAATCGCGCAAGCAGACGCTGCTTGCTCGCATTCCCCGCCCGGATTACCCTTCCCCGCGTTGCTGATGTTTTTTGGAGTTGGCGTCATGCGCGCACGCGCTGTTCGAATGCTGCTTTGCTCGTCCTTGTCGCTCGTCGCCTCAGGCGCGACGGCGGAGACGCCTGCATCGGGAATTTTTCTAGCCCGTCAGTCCTGTCCCGCGCTTCAATCGATCAGAACAGGCGCCAATCCCGGCAATATCAGCGTCGAGCCGAATGGGCATTATTCCATTTTCGCCAAGAACAAGCCGAACGCGACGCATTATCTCATCGATGTCCCCGACGCTCAGCCGGGGCGCCGGTGGGTCGCGGTCGGATGCGGCGAGGCGACGCTCGCTGAGGGCGGCGGCAAGCCGGGGAGCGGCGGCGAAGACGCCTCCAGCGAGCCAGAGCATGACGGCGGCGCGACGGCGCAAAAGCCGGATTACATCCTCGCCGTGAGCTGGCAGCCGGCCTTTTGCGAGGGCAAGCCCGACAAGACGGAATGCGAAACGCAAAGACCCGACCGGTTCGACGCGACGCATTTCACGCTGCATGGGCTCTGGCCCAAAAAACAATATTGCAACGTCGATCGCCACATCGTCGCCGCCGATAAGGACAACCGGTGGAACGGCCTGCCTGAGCCCGAACTCTCCGACGCGACAAGGCATGCGCTGTCGGACGTCATGCCGGGAACGATGTCGCTGCTCGAACGGCACGAGTGGATCAAACATGGCACGTGCTTTCCGGGAAGCGCGGCGGAAATCTATTTTTCGCGCTCTCTCGCGCTGGTGTCGCAGCTGAATAGCTCCAAGGTTCAGGGGCTTTTCGCGGCGCATATCGGCGAGGAAATCACGCGCGACCAACTCAAGGCGGCGTTCAATGAGACCTTCGGCGACGGCGCCGCCGATCGCGTGCGCGTCGCCTGCAAGCGAGACGGCGGCCGCAATCTGATTGTCGAGATGACCATCGGATTGGTGGGAGACGTCAAACCCGACAGCAAACTCGCCGATCTTATGGCCGCCGCGCCGGCGACCGACCCCGGCTGCCCAAGCGGGGTGGTCGATGCAGTGGGTTTGCAGTAGGAACGGACCGTTGGCTTGCGCAGCGGCGTCGCGTGGATGCCCGCGACAAGCGCGGGCATGACGCCCGAGAAGAAGACGAGAACAGTCGGAAATGGCTCACGGCTTCAGCCGAAGCCCGCCCAACTGAAGCCGAACCAACTGACATACCAAGCGGCAAACGCCAGCACGATGATCGTGGCGCCGATCACGGCGGTCAACTCTTCGCTTAAGACGACAACGCCGTCTTCGTCTTCGAAACTATAC
>JALHNR010000401.1 GCA_022843525.1 Methylocystis sp.
ACGAGCCTCGCGCCCACTACGCCGCGGCGCGCAGTTGCGCGACTCGCACCGGCACCGGCGGATGCGAGAAATAGAAGGTGGCGTAGAGCGGATCGGGCGTCAGCGTCGCGAGGTTGTCACGCGTCAGCCGCGTCAAAGCCGAGATCATCGGCTCCTTGCCGACGATATCGCGGGCGAAGGCGTCGGCTTCGAATTCCGCGCGACGCGACCGCCACGCGAGCAAGGGCGACAGAACATGCGAGATCGGCTCTCGCGCAAGCAGCAGCGCGACGAGCACCACGCCGGGGTCGTTCGGCAGTCCGAGCCAGCCGGCGAAGACATCCGAGCCGAAGGCCCACCATAGCACCGCGAAACCGACGAAGGCGATCGCGGCAGCCAGCGCCAGCATCTGCCGCACATGGCCAAATTTGAAATGACCGAGTTCATGCGCGAGAATCGATTCGATCTCGTCCGGCGAATGTTTCTCGAGCAGCGTGTCGAAAAAGACGATGCGCTTGGCCTTGCCGAAGCCGCTGAAATAAGCGTTGCCATGCGAGGAGCGCGTCGAGGCGTCCATCACATAGAGGCCTTTCGACTCAAAGCCGCATCTGGCGAGCAGCGCCTCCATGCGCCGCTTCATGGCGCCGTCTTCAAGCGGCGAAAACTTATTAAAGAGGGGCGCGATGACAGTCGGATAGATCACTGTCATCGCAATCGCGATGGCGATGAAGACGACATAGGCGATGAGCCACCATGTGTTGGGGGCGGCGCCCAGAAGCCAGAACATGCCAAAGAGCAAAGGCGTCGAAATGGCGAGTTCCAGCGCGCCGGACTTTGCTTGGTCGACAAGAAACTTTTGCGGCGTCAGCCGATTGAATCCGAACTTTTCTTCGAGCCAGAAGGCGCGCGCTGCGGCGAAAGGCATATCGATCAAACTGCCGATCACGCCGAAGACGAGAACGAAAAGAACGCTGCGAACGAGGCCAGGTTCGACGAAGGCGGCGATCGCCGCATAAAGCGGCGCGAGTCCCAGCGCCAACCACGCGATAGAGATCGCGGCGTCGAAAACCGTTTCGGCGACGGAAAATTCTGTCTTTGCGATCGTATATTCGGCGGCGCGGCGATGCTCGTCGAGCGTGACTTCGTTGGCGAAATCCGCCGGCACCTGATCGCGATGGGCCTCGACCGTCGCCGTCTGCCGCATGCGCAAATAAACGCCGAGGGCGGCCGACGCGGCGATCGCCAGACAAATCACGACGCCCATTGCGCTCATGCTTCTCTCCCGCAAACTCTCCTGCGGCAATATAGGAGAGCGTCGCCTGCTTTGCGAGAGCGCCGCCTTACGTCGCCGCCGAGCTGGGCCGCTGTACGCTCGCACGCTCGCACGCTCGTCGCTAAAGCTGATCTCGCCTTTGGTGCAGACGACGTCTTTCTCTTGACCGTTGCAGCGCCAAACCCAAGCCTGGACACAGTTGCGTCAATCCGTCTGCGACACGGCGGTTGCAGGGGATCGATCCGCCACGAAGAACGCTGGCCGATTCTGCTCGACGTCTATAATTTGGCCTGACGCCTGCGACTCTCCTTACGTGAGAATGCCATCACGCGGAGGCGCGAAACGGAGTTTGCCATTGAGACTGTCGTTCGCCATCGCGACGATCGCCGCTCTTCAAGGAGCGGCCGGCGTGTCTCTCGCCGCCGCCGCCGCCCATGCCGACGCGAGTCCTTTTCTCGGCACGGCAAGCCAATTTCTAATGATCCACGCCGCCGCCGGCGTCGGCCTCGCGGCGCTTATCCGCACGACGCCGCGCGCAAAAGCGAATTGGCTCGCGGCGATTGCGCTGGCGCTTCAGGCGGGAGTCACGCTGTTCGCGAGCGACCTTGCGGCGCGGGTCTTCTTGTCGGGGAGACTGTTTCCTCTCGCCGCGCCGATCGGCGGCGGGCTGACGATCCTGAGCTGGTGCGCTTTGGCCGTCTGGGCGGCGTTCGCCATGTTCGGTGCAAATTCGGCTCAAACGCCGCCCGAAAGCTAGACAACTGCGGCATTCCGCCCCACCATTTACTCATGTCGGCTTCAAGCTCCGGCCTTTCTTCCTCGGCCGCTCAGAGAGATGACTCCCAGCGCACGAGCGATCCTTTGCTCGGACGGCGGCTGCTGATTGTCGAAGACGATCCCTATATTGCGCTGGCGCTGGAAGAGACGCTCGCCGAATTCGGCTTAGTTATCGCGGGGATGGCGCGCAGCGTCGACGAAGCGGTGCGGTTGTCCCGCGAAGACGGAGTCGATCTGGCCTTGCTCGACGTCAATATCGGCCACGAAAGGATTGATCCGGTCGCCGACGCGCTCGCCGCCCGCGGCTGCCCCTTCATTTTCACGACCGGATGCGGGCGCGCAGGACTGCCCGAGGCGCATCTTGAGCACGCCATGGTCGAAAAACCGTTTTACGTCGAGGAGATCCTGACCGCGCTCCGCAGCGAACTCTCGCGCGCCGAAGAGCGCTAGGCTCGGCCTTTCGCCACTATATCGCCGCCCTTGGCCGCGACAAGCGATGTTCGAAGACTCGCTTCAGGAGCACGCGGCTGCTGCCCTCCGCCATAACCGACAAGCCCTCCGCATCGCTGAGAGCGCGCCGCCCTTCAGGCGCCGCGTTTCGGCTGCTGGCGACGGCCTTGGCGGCGGGGGCAACCCTGGCGGCGATCGCCGCCGTTGTCGCGCCGTGGCTATTCTCACCCGGCGCGCTCCTGGACGCCGTCGCCGACCAGCTCCAAGGCTCTTCGGGGCTTTATGTCGCCGCGCGCGGCCGAACGAGCTTCTCGCTCTTTCCGCGTCCGAGCATCGCCGTCGAGGGCGTCGCCTTCGCCGATCGCAATGGCGCGCTGCTCATCGAGTCGCGCGAGCTTCGCGGCGACGTCGACGTTCTGCCGCTGATCGCGGGGCGCCTCAAAGTCGCGTCGGTGAAGCTCGTTCATCCGCGCGCTCACATCGATCTTGATAAAAAGCCGGCCGGCGCGCCCGGCGCAGCCGCAAGAGCAGCCGCCGCAAAGCCGGCGACGCTCGAAGCCGCGGCGGCCGATAATGTGCGGTTTGGGGTGGTGTCGATCGTCGACGGCGACGCTCGGATCACGTACCGCGGCCGCGTCTATACGCTGGAGCGAATCAGCGCGAATTTTGAATGGCGCCGCATCGGCGAGGCGGCGGCTCTGACGGGCGCGTTCGATTTGAAAGGCGAACGGCTCGAGGCGATCTTGTGGGTCGCGCGTCCGGGAGCCTTGTTGCGCGGAGAACCATCCGTCGTGACGGGTCGGCTCGACGGCGAGAGCCTTCGGCTTGAAGCGCAAGGCGTGGGACAACTCGGCTCCAACGCCCGCTTCGAAGGGCGCGCCGCCGCCAGCGCGCCTTCGGCGCAACAGGCGCTGCAGCTCTTTGGCGTCGCCGCGCCCCTGCCCGGCCCCTTCACTGACGCGCAATTCTCCGCGCAGGCGACGCTCGCGCCCGGAGAAGCGCACTTCAAGGGCGCACGTCTATTCGTCGACGGCAACGAATTTCGCGGCGATATCGACCTTCAGAAAGAGGATGGCCGCCCGACGCTGACGGCGGCGCTCCAAAGCGAGTTCCTCTCCCTGCGGCCGTTTCTCGCCGACGCGCCGCCGCTTGTCGCGCCGAACGGACAGTGGAGCAGCCAGCCGTTCGATCTCCCGGACCTCTCCGGCGCTGACGTCGATCTTCATCTCGCCGTCGGCCACGCCAGGCTGGGCCGGCTCAAGGTCGAAGACGCCGCCATCGAAGTC
>JALHNR010000402.1 GCA_022843525.1 Methylocystis sp.
GACATTCTCGCCGGCAAGGCGATGGCGCTCATCGGCGCCATTTTCGCGCTGCTCGCGCCGGCCTTCATCGGCGCGGCGCTCGCGCTCGTCTTCTTCGTCGATCGCGAACGTCTGTCGCTCGCCGATCAATATCTTAGGCTCGCAGCGCTCGGCGGCGCCTATGCGGCCTATCTCGCGGGCTTCGCCTTTCTGGCGCTCGGCGTTTCGGCGCTCGCCAGAAGCTCACGCGCCGCGCTCGTCACGCTGCTCGCCTTCTGGCTCGCCAATTCCTTTCTCGCGCCGCGCCTCGCCACGGACGCCGCGCGCGCCTTCGCGCCGACGCCGACATGGCAAGAATTTCGCGCCGGCATCGCGCAGGACAAGGCGAAGACCTTCGGCCATGACGAGAGCCATCCCGCCTTCGTCGCCTTCCGCGACGAGACGCTGAAGAAATACGGCGTGTCGCGAATCGAGGATCTGCCCGTCAGCTTCCGCGGCCTCTCGCTGCGCAAGGACGATGAGAGCGGCTATGTGATTTTCGACCGGCATTTCGGCGCGCTGCAGTCGGCCTTCGACCGTCAGGACGCGCTGCGCGCTGCGCCCGGCTTCCTGTTCCCGCTGCTCGCGCTGCGGCCGATCTCGATGGCCTTCGCCGGCGTCGACAGCCGCAGCCAGTTCGATTTCGCCACGGCGGCCGAGGCGCACCGGCGCGACATCCAAAATCAGGTCAGCGACAACCTCATCCATTTCGCCCACGACAATAGCTACGTCGCCGGACCCGAGCTGTGGCGAAAGATCGCCTCCTTCGCCTATCGGACGCCTGGCGCGGTCTTCGCCCTCGGCCACAGCGCACTGCCCATTATCGGCTTGGGAGGTTGGCTTGCGCTCGCTTGCGCTTTCGCGCTCTTTTCGGCGCGGCGTCTGCGGCCGGTATGAGCGCGCCCATGTCTTTCGCTTTCGTCTCTTCCGCTTTTCTGGCCGGCTTGCGATTCGAGGCGCGCATGATGCGCCGTGATGGCGCGATCTTGTTTGCGCTGCTGGCCTTGGCGGGCGTCGCGCTGTTTGCCCTCGGCATGGGGGCGTCGCGCGTCGCCGCGCAGCAGGCGGCGATCGCCGCGGCGCACGCCGACGAAACGCAGCGCCTGTCGAACCTTCAGAAGACGCTGGCGCAATTGCAGCAGGGCGAGACGCAGGGAAAGCCCGCGCCGGAGACGCCGCCCTATCGCGATCCGCGCAACGCCGCCTTCATGGGCGGAGGCCCCGCCGCGGCGGTCGCCGCGCTCGCACCCGCGCCTTTGGCGCTTGTCGCGACCGGGCAGAGCGACCTGCTTCCGCCCGCGGTCCGGGTGACGACGGGCTCGAAGGACGGTTTTCTCTTCGCCGACGAGATCGACAATCCCGCTAATCTGATGTCGGGCGCGACCGATCTCGCCTTCGTCGTCGTCTTTGTCTATCCGCTCGTTGTTCTGGCGATGGCCTTCAATCTGCTCGCCGGCGAGCGCGAGCAGGGAACGCTGGCGATGACGCTCGCCTCGGCGCGCCGGCCCAGCGCCACGCTCGGGGGAAAGCTGACGGCGCGCGTCGCCGCGCCGATCGCCGTGACGCTGCTGGCCGTCGCGGCGGGCGTCTGGATGTTCGCGGGATGGGAGAGACTTGCCTCGCCCGGCTTCGCCGCTCTTGCCGTCGCGGTTGTGCTCTATGGCCTGTTCTGGGCGGCGCTGGCCGCCGCGGTCGACGGGCTCGGCCGGAGCTCCGCCTTCAACGCGCTGACGCTGATCGGCGCATGGGTGGCGATCACCATGATCTTGCCGGCAGCGATCAACAGCCTCGCGGCGTTCGCCCATCCCGCGCCCTCCCGAACCGACATGGTGCTCGCGGCCCGGGCGGCCTCGATCGACGCTGACCGCGCGCGCGACGCCTCGCTCGCCCGCTACGCCCAGGAACATGGCGATGCGGGAAAGCCAGCCGGCGGTCCGCAGGAGATGACGCTGCGGCGCCTGGCGACACAGGAGGCGGCGTTTCAGCGCGTCGAGGCGATCGTCGCCGAGCATGACGCGCAGCTTGCCCGCCAGCGCGACTTGGCGGACAGGCTCGGCTATCTCTCGCCCGCCTATCTGACCTATCAGACGATGGCCGACATCGCCGGCTCGGGGGAAGCGCGCTATCGCGCCTTTCTCGATCGCATCCGCGCCTTTCACGTCGACTGGCGCGAGTTCTTTCTCTCCCGCGCCAAGGCCGGCGCCGCGCTGACGGCGCAGGATTACGCCGCCATGCCGAAATTTACGCAGGCGGACGAAGAGTTGATGGGCCGCCCGCCGACCGGACATGCCGGCGCGCTCGTAGGCGTCGCGTTGCCGATGCTGCTGCTCGCCGCGCTCGCCCTGCGCGGTTACCGCCGCGCCGCGCCGCGTTAATGCGGCGCAGTCGGGACCGGTTGCGTCCTGGGCCAAATGGCGGCATGTAAGGCGCAAATTCGCCCAGCGCCTACGGGCGCCTTGACTTCCGGAAAGATAGAATGACCGCAGCCGTCGCGACGAAACTTGAAGCCGCCGATTGGACGAGTGACGCGAAAGAGGCGCTCGCCGCCGTCGAGGCGCTTTACAAGGATGCGCTTGCGAGCGTGCGCGCCCGCGTCACCAAAGACGGCAAGCTTTCCAGCGGGCTGATCGAGGCCGACCAGCACGCCGCCCACGGGCTCGCTTGGCTCGCGACCTATATCCAGGGCCTGCGCGAACTCGTCGACTACGCCGAGCGCCTCTCCGCCGAGGGCGCCTATGGCGAGACCGAGGAGCTTTTGAACCGGATCGGCTTCGCCGAATTCTTGGCACAGATCTACGGCGGAATTCCGATGAGCCAGGGCGAGATTGTCCGGCTCAGCGATTTCGGGCTCACGGGCCAGCAGGTTCTGGCGCGGCGTCCTGCCTGCGTCGACCGGCTGATCCTCTCCGGCGGCACGCCGGCGAGCCGCGCCCGCCTCGCGGAACTGATCGATCACCACGCGGCGGCGGAAACGATCGGCGCCTCCGGGCTCGACGAGACGCTGGAGGCGATCCGCAGCGAGATGCGCAAATTCGCTTCCGCCAATGTCACGCCCTATGCGCACGATTGGCACTCGAAAAATGACTACATCCCGATCGACGTCATCTCCGGCCTCGCCGAACTCGGCGTCTTCGGCCTGACGATCCCCGAGGAATATGGCGGCTCCGGCATGGGCAAGATCGCCATGTGCGTCGTCTCCGAGGAATTGTCGCGCGCCTATATCGGCGTCGGCTCGCTTGGCACGCGTTCGGAAATTGCCGCCGAACTGATCCTGGTCGGCGGGACAGAGGCGCAGAAGGAGAAATATCTCCCCAAGATCGCCGCTGGCGACATCCTGCCGACCGCCGTCTTCACGGAGCCCAACAACGGCTCCGACCTCGCGGGGCTGCGCACCCGTGCGACGCTCGAGGGCGGCGTCTACAAGGTCTTCGGCAACAAGACCTGGATCACCCATCCGGTGCGCGCCGATCTGATGACGCTGCTCGTGCGCACCAATCCGAACGAGAAGGGCTACAAGGGCCTCTCGATGCTGCTCGCCGAAAAGCCGCGCGGAACCGACAGCGATCCTTTCCCCGCCAAGGGCATGACCGGCGGCGAGATCGAAGTGCTCGGCTATCGCGGCATGAAGGAGTTCGAGATCGGCTTCGACAATTTCGAAGTGCCGGCTGAAAACCTTCTCGGCGGCGAGGAGGGCAAGGGCTTCAAGCAGCTCATGGAGACCTTCGAGTCGGCGCGCATCCAGACGGC
>JALHNR010000403.1 GCA_022843525.1 Methylocystis sp.
GAGATCATCCGATAGCGCATAGTGATCAAAGTCGACGAACGCGCCCATGAAATTATGGAGGATCGTCGTGTCCGGCGCATGACGCCGGATGATCTGCGCTTGGCGTCGATTGAAGGCGACGACCTGATCGGACGAGAAGCGCTGAAAATCCATCAGATGCGATGGATTGGCTTCGGTGACGGTCAGGTTCGGCAGCTCAATCTCATCGAAGCTTCGATATTCCATCGACCAGAAGACATTGCCCCAGGCTTCGTTCAGCGTTTCGATCGAGCGATATCTGGCTTCGCACCATCGCCGAAACGCCTGCAGCGCGGCCGGCGAATAGCTCAGCACCGTGTCGTGGCAGCCATATTCATTGTCGGTCTGCCACGCCGCGACGGCGGGATGGCCGCCGAAAGCTCGCGCCAGATGCTCGACGATGCGGTCGCATTCTTGAGCGTAGCCTTCGTGGCTGAAACAATAGTGGCGGCGCGAGCCGAATTTGCGCGGCCTGCCATCGGCGTCGAGCGCCGCCATTTCCGGCATCTTGTCGACGAGCCATTTCGGCGGCGTCGCCGTCGGCGTTCCGAGCACGACCTTGAGGCCGGCGCGGTCAAGCGCCTCGATGGCGTGGCTCAGCCATTCAAAACGATAAGCGCCCTCGCTCGGCTCCAGCCGTGACCAGGCGAATTCGCCGATCCGAACGAAGGAGAGACCTATCTCCTTCATCATGGCCGCGTCTTCGCTCCAGCGTGACTGAGGCCAATGTTCAGGATAGTAGCAAACGCCAAGGCGTTGACGTGTCATGGGCGGACTATCATTTGATCCCCTACCGCCGAACCGATGCGGCGTCGCCTTGACGATTTAATGACAATGGGATTGTGGCCGGAATGGAGTCGAGGATCGAGCGAGATCTGGTTGCCGCCTTCCGCCGCAGTTTCAAGCGTGAGCCGCGCCTCTTTCGGGCGCCGGGCCGCATCAATCTCATTGGCGAGCATACCGATTATAACGACGGCTTCGTCATGCCGGCGGCGCTTGACCTCTCGATCTGGGCCGCCATCGCGCCGCGCTCCGACCGCCGCTTGCGGATAGGCTCGCTTGTCATGGATGAAGTCGTCGAACTCGACCTCGACGACGCGAACGCGCAGCCGCGCGGCGATTGGACCGATTATGTGCGTGGCGTGGCGATTTTTCTTGAGCGCGCCGGTTACAAGCTGAGCGGC
This sequence comes from Methylocystis sp., assembly GCA_022843525.1. GTDB lineage: Bacteria > Pseudomonadota > Alphaproteobacteria > Rhizobiales > Beijerinckiaceae > Methylocystis. The sequence continues at coordinate 1,203 of JALHNR010000403.1, forward strand.
GCGGATCTCGTCCTCGATGGAAATTTGCCTATCGGCGCCGGACTCTCGGCCTCGGCGGCCTTCGAAGTTTCCGCGGGCTTCGCGCTTTTGACGATCTCCGGCTGCGAGGTTGACAGAGTCGAGCTCGCCAAGATTTGCCAGCGCGCCGAAAACCAATTCGTCGGCGTCCGCTGCGGCATTATGGACCAATACATTTCGTGTTGCGCCGTCGCTGGGAGCGCCCTGCTGCTCGACTGCCGCAGTCTCGTTTCGCGGAAGGTCGCGATAGATCCGAACGCGCGTCTTGTCCTTTGCGACACGATGGTGCGCCATCAACTCGCGAGCGATGAATATAATTTACGTCGCGCGGACTGCGAGCGCGCGGTCGCGGCGCTCTCGACGCGGATGGATGGCGTAGCGGCGCTGCGGGACGTGACATTCGCCCAACTGATACGCCACGCCGACGCGATGACCGAACTCGTCTTTCGCCGCGCGCGTCACGTCGTCGGCGAGATCGACCGGACGTTGCGCGCCGCCGCGGCGCTGGATGCGGGCGACCTTAAGGAATGCGGCCGTCTCATGTATCTTTCGCATGAAAGCTTGCGCGACGATTATGAAGTGAGCTGCGCCGAGCTTGATCTCATGGTCGATATCGCCCGCGACCTTCCGGGAGTTTATGGCGCTCGGATGATGGGCGGCGGATTTGGCGGCTGCACCATCAATCTGGTGGAAGCGAGCCGCGCGGAAGCTTTCGAGCAGGCGATGGCTGACAGATATCGCGCAGCGACCGGCGTGACGCCGCCGATCCTCACCTGCGTGCCCGGTCCTGGCGCAGGCCCTGTCGGCGATTAGGAGCGGCACGTGTCCTTGCTGAGTAACGCCTCGCATCGCCGACTTAATCAACTCACGGGCGAGTGGGTGCTCGTCTCGCCGCATCGGACCAGCCGGCCATGGCAAGGCCAAGTCGAAAAGACCCACGCTCCAGAACGACCTCGATACGATCCGACCTGCTATCTGTGTCCTGGAAACGCGCGGGCGAATGGCGATCGCAACCCGGCCTATAAGGGCGTTTTCGCCTTCGACAACGACTTCGCGGCGCTCACGCCGCAGGCGTCAGCGGAGGAGATCGTTCAAGACGGACTGCTTGTCGCTCAGGGGGAGACCGGCAGGTGCCGCGTGCTGTGTTTCTCGCCGCGCCACGATCTGACTTTAGCGCGCATGACCGTTCCCGAGATCGTTCCCGTCATTGACGCATGGCGGGAGGAGACCATTGGTCTGGGCGAACTCGACGCGATCAATTACGTGCAGATTTTCGAAAATCGCGGCGCGGCGATGGGCGCGAGCAATCCGCATCCGCACTGCCAGATTTGGGCGACCCACAGCGTTCCAAACGAAGCAGTCAAGGAATCGAAGCGGCAAGGCGCATATCTGGCGCAGAACGGATCTTGTCTCCTCTGCGATTATCTGGCGCTTGAAGAAAGACTCGGCGAGCGGATCGTTTGCCGCAACGACCATTTCGTCGCGCTTGTGCCTTTCTGGGCGATCTGGCCGTTCGAGACGATGGTGCTGTCCACAAGGCATATCGGCTCTTTCGCTGATCTTACCGGGGAGGAGGCGCAGGGGCTCGCCGACATCCTTCGTCGGCTGACCATTCGCTACGATAATCTGTTCGAAACAGACTTCCCCTATTCGATGGGGTTCCACCAATGTCCGACAGACGGCGCGCCGCACGCCGACTGGCATTTTCATGCGCATTTCTATCCGCCGCTGCTGCGTTCGGCGAGCGTGCGGAAATTCATGGTGGGCTTTGAGTTGCTGGGCGAACCCCAGCGCGACATCACCCCGGAAGCGGCGGCGGCGCGCCTGCGTGACGTTTCCGAAACGCACTATCTGGATAGGCCCACACGATAAGCAGGGCTCGGCGAATGAGAAAAAGCGCGATCACCGCCGAAGCCGCAGCGCAGCTCGTTCCCGACGGGGCGCGCGTCATGATCGGCGGCTTTCTCGGCGTCGGGTCGCCTGAGCGGTTGATCGACGCGCTCGTCGCGCGGGGCGCGCGCGCATTGACGATCATCGGCAACGACACAGCCTATCCGAATGTCGGCGTCGGCAGGCTGATCGAAGCGGGATGCGTTGCGCGCGTGGAGGTCTCGCATATCGGCACCAATCCGACCACGCAGCGATTGATGAGCGCCGGCGCGATCGACGTGGAGCTCATCCCGCAAGGCACGCTCGCCGAACGCATCCGCGCCGGCGGCTCGGGGCTTGGCGGCGTCTTGACGCCGACCGGCGTCGGAACGGTCGTTGCGCAAGGCAAGCAGATTGTTGAGATCGACGGCGCAAGTTTTCTCATCGAAAAGCCGCTCCGCGCGGATTTCGCCCTGCTTCGCGCGCATGAGGCCGACTATTACGGCAATCTGACCTATCGTCTGACGGCCGCAAATTTCAACCCGGTCATGGCGTTCGCCGCGGACTGCGTCATCGCCGAATCCGACGAAATTGTGCCCGTAGGAGTCATTCCGCCCGACGCGGTGCGCACGCCGGGCGTGCTCGTCACGCACATCGTGGGCAG
>JALHNR010000404.1 GCA_022843525.1 Methylocystis sp.
CGCAGCTCGCGGAATCGGGCGTGATAGCGGTATTGTTTGCGTCCCTTGGCGTCGCGCCCCGTGGCCTGAACGTGGTCGTCGGGAAAGGGACATATCCAGACATCCGTCCAGGCCGGGGGAATTGCGAGCGCCTTGATCCGCTTTAGCGCGTCGCGCTCGGTGATCCGCGAGCTGTCGGCGCGCGTGTAAGCGAAGCCTCGTCCCGCCCTTTTGCGCCGAATGCCCGAACGCGCGTCGGAAACATATCTCAGACCTACGGCCTCGGCGGCGTTCTTGGGATCAACAACCGTCTGCCGATTGTTCGGCGACTCGAGGGACAAGGAGCTTCCTTTCAGATGCTGCCTGGAAAGAACCTCCAGCAGGAGTGAACCATCCAAACTTCAGTCAGTTCCGCGACAGTAAGTTCGCCGAGCGATGGCCAAGCGATGGCAAGCTGAGCCCGAACGGATTCTGCGACGAACTCGAATGTTTCCCGCGCCGACGAAGACACGCGAATAGTGCGCTCTGGCGGAGGGCTCGAGCGGAACGGCCACAGTTCCGCGTCGCGCTAAAAGCTTCCATCAAGCTGAGCGTGGAACACGGAGCAGGCGCGTTGGTTCTACTCTCGCCTGGGCCGTCGTTTGCCGCCCGGCAACCCGATCGCAGACACGGAAATCCCCATGAATGTCTCTTTTGAAAAAAGTCGTTCCTTTTGGACGGACGAGCCTGTTCTCGAAGGCGTCAGCTCTCTTTTGAACGACCAACGCGCTGATGTCGTCGTCGTGGGCTCAGGCGTCGCGGGGATGTCGGCGGCGTATGAACTCGCGAGCAGCGGCAAGAAGGTCATCGTTCTCGATCGAGGACCGATCGGTAAAGGAATGACGGCGCGCACGACCGCGCATCTCGCGTCAGCAAGCGACGACGGCTTTGACGAGCTCATCCGATTGCGCGGGATAGACAATGCAAGCGCCTGGCGCGAAAGCCAGCAGGCGGCAATCGATCGTATTGAAACTCTGCAACAAAAACTCAAAATCGACTGCGACTTTCAAAGGGTCGACGGTTATCTCTTTGCGGCAAGAAAAGAAGACGTCGAATGGCTCGAGCGCGAGTTCGAAGCGACGCAGAAGGCGGGACTTCCGGTCTTTAAGCAGACAGGCGTTCCCCTTGCCGGCCAGGACGCCGCGCCGGCGCTTCGCTATCCCGATCAGGCCCGCGTGCATCCGCTCAAATATCTTCACGGCCTTGCGCGCGCGATCGTCGACGCCGGCGGACGCTTCTATGCCGACGCCACGGTGGTTGAGGTGGCGGAAGACGATGACGGCGTGAGAGTCGTGACGGCCGACGGCCGTACGGTCCATGCAAATTTCGCGGTGGTCGCCACGAATGCGCCGATCACCGACCGCTTCGCCATTCACACCAAACAAGCGCCTTACCGCACCTACGCCATGGCGTTCGAATTGCGTTCCGGCGCGCTTCCGGACGCCTTGTATTGGGATACGCTCGATCCGTATCACTACGTGCGGCTGCAGCCTGGCGACGATGGCGTCGACATTTTGATCGTCGGCGGCGAGGATCATCGCTCGGGCGAAGCAAATGATGCGCCTGATCGCTTCACGGCTCTGGAGGATTGGATGCGCGCGCGTTTGCCGTCGCTCGGCAAAGAGCTTCACCGCTGGTCCGGACAGGTTCTCGAACCCATCGACGGCATGGCTTTCATCGGCCAAGACCCTGGGAGCGAGCGCGTTTTCGTAGCGACCGGCGATTCGGGGCAAGGGATGACTCATGGCGCGCTCGCCGGTCTGATCATCAAGGACCTGATCCTGACCGGCGCCAGCCGCTGGGCCGAGGCCTATGATCCCGCGCGCTCGCCGCTCGACGCCATGGGCGAATATGTGAGCGAAAATCTCACCGCACCGAAGAACTTCGCCGAATATGTCACGCCCGGCGAAATCAGCTCATGGGATCAGCTTAAGCCGGGCGAAGGGGCGATCGTGCGCAGCGGCTTGAGCAAGGTCGCCGCCTTTCGCGACGACGACGGGACGCTGTTCCTGCGTTCAGCCGTTTGTTCCCATCTTGGCTGTCTCGTGCACTGGAACGCCTTCGAGCGATGCTGGGATTGCCCTTGTCACGGATCTCAATTCGCGCCGAACGGCGAAGCGCTCAACGCCCCCGCTTACGGACCTTTGCAAAAACATGAGCCTTGAGAGCGGATGCTGATGGAACAGGATCCGACATTACTGCTGCTGATGTATTTTGTCGTGCCGGTCTGGCTGATGGCGGGGTTCGCCGACTGGCTGTGTCATCGCGCCACAAACATCGAAACAACCTCCGGCGCAAAGGAATCCGTGCTTCATCTCCTACTCTTCGCCGAGGTCGCGGGGCCGTTCCTCGCGGCGCTTCTGCTGGACATCAACGCGCTCGTGCTCGCCTTCATGATCGTGATGTTCTTCGTTCACGAGGCGACCACGCTTTGGGATTTGAGCTATGCGGTGAATTTGCGCGAGATCACCCCGATCGAGCAACACGTTCACAGCTTCCTTGAGATGATGCCGCTGATGGGCCTGCTGTTGGTCGCGGCGCGCCACTGGCCGCAATTTCTGGCGCTCTTTGGATTTGGCGATGAAGCGCCGCGCTTTGACATCGCGCTGAAAGTCCCTCCACTGCCGCCGGCCTATATCTTCAGCGCTGTCGCCGCAGCGTTGCTGTTCGCTGTCCTGCCCTACACCGAAGAACTCTGGCGTGGCTTGCGGGCCAATAACGGCAGCTTCGTTCCGGGCGCGGCAAGACTGTCCTCGCGGTAGGCCCATCCCTGGACGACTCTGGAATTTTTCGACTTACGTGTTGCCCCCTTTTAGATGAAACGCGGCCTTCGATGCCCGGCCTCGACAATGGCGTCGTGAGCGCCCAGATATAAGGCGACGATCCAGCTTCTCGTGAGGGCGTCGCAATTAAGATGTTTCAAAGGCGAGCGAGGCACACATGCGTAAGACATCGAAATCGATCATCACCACCGCCCTGTTTGGCGGTTTGGCCGCGACGGCTCTGACAGGTAACGCTTGGGCGGGACCTAATGTGGCGCGGTCGGCGGGCATTGATGCGCCATCGTTAACTGATCAGATCTACTATCGGCGTTACCGAGGCGGCTATTACCGCCGTGGATATAATCCGGGCGCAGCCGCCGCCGCAGCGGCCGTTGGCGTGCTCGGCGCCGCCGCCGCAGCAGGCGCAGCCGGCGCTTACGCACAGCCGTATTATTATGGCTATCCGGCCTATGGCTACCCAGCCTACGGCTATCCCGACGGCTACGGATGGTAAGAGCCGGGTTCGCCCTTTCGGCGGCGGCGGTTCCATATATAGACCGCTGCCGTCAACGTCAGGCTCAATCCAAGGCGCGTCTCAAAGGGCGGCCTAAGGAGGCGGCGCCGTGACGCGCGCGCACCTACGGCTGCATCGCTCAGACCTTCGTGAGCGATTGAGCGCCAATTGGCTTGGCGCGGCCCCCTAGCAATAAATTGGCGGCGATGAGCGCGCCGACGCGGCGCTAAAAAGCAACGCGACGGCCCGATGAAATGGCGCTTACTTCGTCGCCGCCGACTTCAGTTTGGCGAGGGGTCGGATTTTGACGCGCACGCTTGCCGGCTTGGCGGCGGCTTTGACCATCTCGCCCGTCGCAGGATTGCGAACCAAAGTTCCCGCCTTGCGCGCTGGCACCTTGCGGAGGGTCGCTTTCAGAAGGCCCGGCAGGGTGAACTCGCCCACGCCGCGC
>JALHNR010000405.1 GCA_022843525.1 Methylocystis sp.
TCACTTACTTCCAGCAGGTCGCGGGCTTCGAATGCGCGCCGGTCGCCGGCGAACTTACCTATGGGCTGGAGCGTCTCGCCTGCTATCTGCAGGGCGTCGACAGCATCATGGAACTGAATTTCAACGGCCGCGACGGCGACGAAAAAGTCACCTACGCCGACGTCTTCCTGCAGGCCGAGCAGGAATATTCGCGCCACAATTTTGAAGCCGCCGATACGGGAAAACTTTTTGAAGATTTCAAGGACGCCGAATCCGAGTGCGAGCGCTTGCTGCATTTTGGCGCGGGCTCCGGCGACGAGATGCATCTCATGGCGCTGCCGGCCTATGACCAATGCATCAAGGCGAGCCACGCCTTCAATCTTCTCGACGCGCGCGGCGTGATCTCGGTGACCGAGCGGCAGAGCTATATTCTGCGCGTGCGCGAACTCGCCAAGGCCTGCGGCGCGGCCTGGCTGCGCACGGCGGGCGGCGGCGCCAACGGATAGGGCGCGCGCGCTATTGCGAAAGCCTCAATCGAAGCCCACCTCGTAAGAGGTAACAGCGTTTGTCATGCGCGTTGGCGCACATCTCCCAAGATCGAAGCCATGCATCACTGAGCGCGAGACGGGAAACCGTCTTGCGCCGTTGGCGAGTAGCGGCGCGTGCGCGCCTGTCCTGTCTTTTGCCAGGAACCCAAGAGACATGGATGGGCGCGCGCTCCCTTGACGATGTGCCTGTTTCGTTCTAGTCATGTTCCGTGTTCATCCTCGTTAGCGGATCGTGCCATGTATCAGCCCCGTTATCCGTCTTTCAGCGTATCTCGCAGCGCCTCTGGGCAAACGCCTGAGGACGCCGCGCCGCGCGGCCAGGCGCTTCAATCGCTCGCGGAGACGGATTCACTGCGCAGCCGATTCTTTTCGTGGCGGGGCGCTTCGGGCCGCGACTATGTGTGCTCGGTGTTTCAGTCGGGCGAGGATTCGTTCATCGCCGACGTGACGAATGGCGTCGTCATCGGCGTCGCGCGGGAGGGCGTGACGACGCGGCCGGTCTGCGTGTTTCTCGCGCAGGAACGCAGCTACGGCGACCGCCGCGGGCTGCGCGAGATCGCGCGGGAGCTCGGCGTCGCCGAATGGCATGTGCATTTTTGCGCCGACGCCGCGTCGCTGCGCGATCTTTCCGCGTCGCTGCTCAACTGATCAGGCGGACCGTCTGTAGCGTAAGCGTTGCGTCGCGAGTTTCGTGCGCGTTGCGTAGGGAGTCGCGTCAAAGCGGCGTCGGCTCATCGCCGGCGCCGCCGGTCGCGGGCCCGGCGGCTCTGCACGACTGACGATCGAGCCGGCGGACGACCTCGGCGAGTTCGGCGTCATGGATGTCGAGCCGCAGCAGATGTTCGTAGGTGTTGCGCACATAGGCGGGATTGTCGCCATTGAGGCCGACGCCCTCGGCGATCAGGCGAATCATCTCGTCTTCCGGCAGCCGCCCGGCATATTGGATATGCGTGCGGTCGACGACATAGGCGAGCGCCTTGGCGCCGCCGCCGTCGACGAAGCGCACGCCGAGCGTTTTCTCCAGATAGACCGAGGTGACGAGTTCGCGTTCGCGCAGATAGCGAATCGTTTTGTCGCGGTCGCGCGCCGCGATTTTGAAGGCGACGCCCTGGCAGGAGCCGCCGCGATCGAGCCCCAGCACCAGCCCCGGCCGCTGCGGCGTGCCGCGATGGACATGCGAGAAGATGCACAGCGCGCGGTGATAGCCGTGCACCCAGGCGAGCGCGCTATCGATGAAGTCGAAGCCCGGCCGCCACATCAGCGACCCATAGCCGAACACCCAGAAATCTTCGTCCCGCGGACTGGCTGAACCCATTCTTCGCCTTCTAAGCCTCGCGATTACGTATGCGGCCAAGCCTCAGCGTTCGGTCGAGCGTCGCTCCCTTGACCTCGTCCTTCGAGACGGCGCCTTCGGAGCCTCCTCAGGATGAGGTCAAAGGAGCGACGTTCCCCGTTCTTAGCGGAGCAATCGCCTTCTCATCCAGCGGGGCAATGGATTTCCTCATCCTGAGGAGCCTGCACCCAAGTCGGGCTTGCCCGACTTGGGCTCAAATGCCGATCTCGGGTAAACCCGAGATCGGTGCAGGCGTCTCGAAGGACGAGGAAAGCCATTGGCCCAGCGCTCCTAAGAACGAGTTTCATTTCTATTTTTTCCGCCGCAATCCTGCGATGCAATGAAAATGTGATTCGGGGGCGGAATGCGACGCGCCTCCGTCTCGGAAGCGCCCTTCGGTAGCGCCTACCCACAACATATCGCGTCGGTTTTCTTGCTTTCCCCTGCAGTTTGTGGCGGTCTTTAGGCAATGAAATTCGAACGCCTGCGCCTTCTGGGCTTCAAGAGCTTCTGCGAGCCGACCGATTTCCTCATCGAGCCGGGCTTGACCGGCGTCGTCGGCCCCAATGGCTGCGGCAAGTCGAATCTCGTCGAAGCCCTGCGCTGGGTGATGGGCGAAAACTCCTATAAAAACATGCGCGCGTCCGGCATGGACGACGTGATTTTCTCGGGCGGCGGCTCGCGCCCGGCGCGCAATCTCGCCGAAGTCGGGCTTGTTCTTGACAATTCGTCGCGCACGGCGCCGGCGGCCTTCAACGACGCCGACGCGATAGAGGTCACGCGCCGAATCGAGCGCGAGCAGGGCTCCACCTACCGAATCAACGGCCGCGAGGTGCGGGCCCGCGACGTGCAGCTTCTCTTCGCCGACGCCGCCACTGGCGCGCGCTCGCCCTCGCTCGTGCGCCAGGGCCAGATCGGCGAGATCATTTCGGCGAAGCCGCAGGCGCGCCGCCGCATCCTTGAGGACGCCGCCGGCGTCGCCGGGCTGCATTCGCGCCGGCACGAGGCCGAGCTGCGCCTCAACGCCGCGTCGGAAAATCTCACGCGCCTCGAAGACGTGCTGAAGCAGGTCGACAGCCAGGCCGACAGCTTGAAGCGGCAGGCGCGCCAGGCCAACAAATACCGCGGGCTGGCGGCGCAAATCCGCAAGAATGAGGCGCTGGCGGCGCTTCTCGCCTATCAGCTCGCCGCGCAGCAGCTGCAGGGCGCCGCCGAGAAGCTCGACGCCGGCCGGCGCAGCGTGCAGGAACGCACGCTGGAGCAGGCGGAGGCGGCGAAGTTTCAGGCGGTCGCCGCGCATGAGCTGCCGCCGCTGCGCGAGAAGGAGGCGGAGGCCGGCGCGGCGCTGCATCGGCTCGTCGTCGCGCGTCAGGCGCTCGAGGCCGACGAGCAGCGCGCCAAGCAGCGAATCGCCGAGCTGCAGCGGCATATCGAGCAATTCAGCCGCGATCTCGAGCGCGAACGTGCGCTGATTCAGGACGCCGCCGAGGTCGCGCAGCGGCTTGAGGACGAGCGCGCCGAGCTGCAAGGCGGCGACGCCCATGACGCCGGCCGCGAGACAGAAGCGCAAGCGCGGCTGATCGACATCGAAGCCGCGCTGGCGGCGACCGAGGCCGAGCTGGCGAGCGCCCAGGAGCAGCTCGCCGGCGTCAACGCCAAGCGGTCGGCGCTTGAGGCGGCGGTGCGCGACGAAAATCAGCGGGTCGCGCGCTTCGAGGCGGAGCTGACCCGCATCGAGACGGAATTTGCGTTGATCGCCGGGCAGGGCGGCGGCGCCGACGAGGTCGAGCGTCTCGCCCAGGCTTTCGAACAGGCGGCGCAGGACGCGCGCGCCGCCGAAGAA
>JALHNR010000406.1 GCA_022843525.1 Methylocystis sp.
AGATGGACAATCTCATCGTCGAACTGCGCTCCGCGACGGCGGGCGCGGGCTTTTACCAGGCGCGCTTCGACCATCTCGCGGAAGTCGTCGGCAAGCAGGCGCGCGACATCGTCGCCGCTCATTCGGCGAAGGCGAACGCGGGATAGTCGGGTTAGTCTGGAAAGCAGCGCCCGAAGGCCAGCAGCAGACGCGGATCGCCGCGCAGCCGGATCTTGCCGCGCAGCAGCGCCCAGACGAGGCTCGTCTCCTTGCGCACGAAGCGCAGCCAAGTTTCAGAGTCGGCGGTCACGAGCAGTCGCGAGTCGCCGACAAGGCCGTCTTCGACGCTGAGCGTTTTGTTTGCGATGACAATGGTGGCGCTGCGACGGTCCGCGCCGGTGAAGACGAAGTGGTAGACCGCGTCGAGACCGGTCGACTTGCCGCGCTGGAAGAGTAGCCGCAAGCCGGAGAGAAAGCCCTCGATCGTTACGGCGCGTGGCGTCGAGTCCGCGCGTTTCGGCGTCTTGGCCGGAAACCGGCGCGCCACATAAGCTTCGGCGTCGGAGTCGGCGACGACGTAGACCGTCTCGGCTTTCTTCTGCAGCGGATTGACGATCTCCTGAAGATAACGCTTCTTGTCCGCCTGATAGGCGCCGATCACATCCGCGCCCGCCGGGCAGACGGCCATGCAATAGGCCGCCTTGTAGTTCGGACCGAAGGCGAGGCTCTGCCACATTGAGACGGTTTCGGCGTCGCTGACTCTCGCGCGATAGGCGCGCGCGCTCTTAGAATCCGCGATCGTCTCCACCCACTCGCCGAAGCCGCCCATGAATTCTCGGTAATTGTGCGTGTAGCAGGCGCCGAAGTCGAAATGTCCGTCCGGCGCAATCGCGCCCGTCGGACAGGCGGCGACGCAGAGCTTGCATTCGAAGCATGGATTGAAGTCGAGCGGCGTGGCGCGCGCCTCAAGCTCGATGTCGACGGCGACTGTGCCGAGCAGAATGAAATTGCCGAACTTCGGATGGATCACATTGCGATGTATTCCTATGTGTCCAAGCCCAGCCGCCACGGCGACGGGCTTATGCGAGATGATCCACATCTTGTCCGGCCACCGTGACGCCTCCATCGGGAATCCCATGGACGGATAGGCGGCGCGCACGCCGAGCGCTTCGAGGGAGTGGGCAATCGCGCGCGCGACTTCGTCGCAATCATCGGCTGCATGGTAGAATTCGAGATTGGCGACGGATCGCGCGGGACTGCGGATGTTCTCGCGGTTCATGCGGAGGACGAAGGAGATGAGCGTGCGCGCGAAGGGAAAGGCCGAGAGGATGTCGCCCCGCTGATCGTCAAGCGCCGGATCGTCGAGCGAGACAAAGCCGACGTCGTCAGCGCCGGCCTCAAGAGCAATGCCGCGGAGGGCGTTCGCATCGAGATCTGCGGCGTCACGTGCGAAGGAGAGGCTGCGATCTACCATTGCATATACCCCTTTTAGCGCGGCGACGGTCTCGGCGCCGTTCACCTTAGATTGGCGAGGTCGTCTCCGTCAGAACGCGTAGCTCGGAGAGAAGCTTTTGCAGACGTTCGGCGCCGAATTTCGCCTCCACCGCATTCTGCGCCTCTCGCCAATGCGGCAGCGCGTTGGCGAGCGTCGCCTCGCCGAAGGGCGTGAGCGCAATCTTGCGCGTGCGGCGATCGTCGCCGTGCTTTACCTTCACAAGCCCGCGCTTCTCCAAAACCGCTAGGTTTCGCGCAAGCGCGCTGCGATCAAGCGCGAAATATTCGGCCAGTTTGCTAACCGTCGCGCCTCCGGTGAGAGAGCAGGCGACGAGCAGCGAATATTGCGTCGGCTCCAGACCGGTCGCCGCCATGAACTGCCCATAGAGCCGCGTGATGGCGCGGCTGGCGCGGCGAATATTCGCGGCCGCGCAGTTTTGCGCGCAGAGCGTGACGTCGGCTTGATCTAACGAAGTCATAATACATGCATATGCCCCTTTAGTCTCGTCGTCAAGCGTGGCCGGCGCTCGCTTGTGTGCGAGAGCACAGCGAACCAACGCGCTTCGGATGAAGGTCGTGGCCTGCTTGTCTCATGATCAAAAGGGGAGTGATGAGATGCGAATGTTCATCTTCCTGGTAGTTGCCGCTCTCGCCATGTCCTTCAGTCTCTATTCGAGCGCGGGCGGCCTGAAGCGCGAGTCGGTTTTGGCGCCGCAGGCGACGAGTCTCGACGCCAATTCGCCGCCGCGCTGCCTCACCAGCAAAAAAATGCGGCACGCGGCAAATGCCGGGTGCGTCATGAAGGGCAAGCGCCGCAGCGCGTGATACGGGCGCTTGATCCGTCGTCCAGCGTACACAGATAGTGGCGCAACACCCCTATGCGCGAGAAGAGGCTCAGCATGTCCATCCCCGGCGGCGAGGCGGCGGCGAAGACGATTGAATTGCAGATTGCGCCGCGCGCGCGCGATCTCGGCGGGTTCAGCGTCAGGCGCGCCTTGCCCGACGACAGGCGCCAGATGGTCGGGCCGTTTGTCTTCTACGATCATTTCGGCCCGGTTCAGTTCGCGCCGGGACAGGGAATAGACGTGCGTCCGCATCCCCATATCGGCCTTGCGACCGTCACCTATCTTTTCGACGGGCGCATTCTGCATCGCGACAGTTTGGCGAATGTGCAGGAGATCGCGCCTGGCGCGATGAATTTGATGACTGCAGGGCGCGGCATCGTTCATTCCGAGCGCACGCCGCCGGGGCCGCGCGCGGCGGGGCAACAGATGCTCGGCGTGCAAAGCTGGCTGGCCTTGCCGCTGGCGCATGAAGAAACCGAGCCGAGCTTCCAGCATTTTAGCGCGAATGTTCTTCCCATCGTTGAAGATCAAGGCGTGTTCGCGCGCGTCATCGCCGGCGCGGCGTTCGGCACAAAGTCGCCCGTGGAGACGCTGTCGGACTGGTTCTATGTCGAGCTGAGTCTCTCGGCCGGCGCCTCGGCGCCGCTCGACGCCGATTATGAGCAGCGCGCGCTTTATCTCGTCGAGGGCGCCATCGAGATCGCCGGCGAACGTTTCGATGAGCCGCAACTGCTGATCTTCAGCCCCGGCGCCGCGATCACGATCCGTGCGCTTTCCGATGCGCGGATGATGCTGCTCGGCGGCGCGCCGGTCGACGGGCGCCGCTTCGTCTGGTGGAATCTTGTGTCTTCCAGCAAGGAGCGGATCGAACAGGCCAAGCGCGACTGGCGGGAAGGGAAGTTCCCTTCCGTGCCGGGCGACGCGGAGTTCATTCCGCTGCCGGAAGAGTAGCGGCGATCAGCCGCGACCGTCCGGCGTGGGGCGGCTTACGGCTCCACCACCACGGTCGCGCCCACGGCGACGCGGTCGTAGAGATCGACGACGTCCTCGTTGAGCATGCGGATGCAGCCATAGGAAGCGGCCGAGCCGATCGACTTGCGCATCTTCTGCGTGGTGCCGTGGATCGCGACCTGACCCTCGCTCAGCGTCATGGCGCGGGCGCCCATCGGGTTATTCGACGCGCCGCCGGGGATCACCTCCGGCAGTTCTGGATGATCGTGCTTCACATCTTCCGGCGGCGCCCAATCGGGCGCGACGAATTTGGCGTTGATCTGCACGACGCCGCTCCATTCCTTGCCCGCCTTGGGCACCGCGACCTTGTAGGCGATGGCGTCGTCCTGATCGACGATCAGATAGAGCTTGCGC
>JALHNR010000407.1 GCA_022843525.1 Methylocystis sp.
CGCCGCCAAGATGATCGCGACGGTCGAAGACCTCGAAGCCGTCGCGCATGACGATCACGCCGACGTTCAGGCGCTGAAAGGCTGGCGCCGCGCGATCTTCGGCGAAAAGGCGTTGGAGTTGAAGCGGGGTCGCCTCGCGCTTTCGGTGGAAAACGGCCGGGTCGTCACCTTTGACTGGCAGGCGGCGGACGAGCCCGCAAACGTTGAATAAGCCTCATGCTTTTACTGCGGCGCAGCAATACTGCCGCGCCATTTTTGCGCGCAAGCAAGCGGCTGACGAATATTTGTGCGCCATGAAAAATCAATTTATATCAAATACATAATACGACATTACGATAAGTTATTGCACTGCGATATTGCCGTGCTGCAATGCAGTAACTACCTTCCATTCCGAGTAGGGCGCAGTTCGCTGCGGCGGTTTCGCGTTAAGCCGACCCTGCTCCGAAACGGAAGGATAAAATATGACTACAGGAAATCGAATTGTCGCGGCGGCGCTCGGCGGAGCGCTGTGCCTTGCAGCAAGCTCGGGCCTGTCCGCCGCTGACGCCTCCTTGACGATGAAGCCGCTCATGGCGGCGAGCTTTGACGCCGGCCCGAAGCATGTCGTGAGCTATTTCGTCGGCGGCGAGAACGGCTGCCGTCTCACGATGATGGTCATCGATTCCGCGCTGGAGGAGGAACCCACGCCGGCGACCCAGGCGACGCGCCTCGTCGTCACCGTCACGGACGGAAAGGCGGCGTTTTTCGACTCTGCCGTCGGCACATCCCTGCGCTTCAATTGCGCCGCCGGCGCACAGACCATGCGCGTGGACAAGATCAATCGAGTCGCTCGCGCGCCAGCCGAGTAAAGATCAGAAGCGGCGCGTCCTGTGACGCGCCGCCAGGGCCCTGCAACGTCAAGTGGTCAGTGCGACAGGAACTTGAACGGCTCGGCGGGAACGAATTTATCCGAAACTTCGCCAGCCAGAATCGGGCTGCCCGCAAGGTCGAGCTTCGCGGGCTTGGCGCCCGGTTCGAGCTTCAGTTTCGTCAGTTCGACCCAGAAAATCGAAGGGTTCAGCGTCGGCTCGAAATAATAGAGCCGATCCTTGATGTCTGTGACCGAACGCCATCGCGTCGAGGCGATGTTCGGCTCCTGCGGCGTGGAGATCCCCAGCGGCACCGAGACGTTTCGAATGATCGAAAAGACACTGGCGATCGCGACGCGCTTGTCGTCGACTTTCGGCGTCGCGTCTAAATTCCAACTGGCGCGGGCGAAGCGATCGGACGCGCGATGCGTGCCGGGAAGGAATTTTGACCCCCCGATCTCGACCCAATAGGTGTTGAGCGCAAGCTGCTGATCGAAAGGCGGGGAATTGGTCATCACCGTGTATTTGGGATTGTGATGAATGACGAGCTTGCCGCCGAGATATTCGAGTATGGCGCTGTCGCCTGATTGATCGGCCAGCGCCATATGGCTCGCCGCTTTGACGCCGCCGGGAAGATCAGGCGCGACGATCGCGAAGGGCTCCTTTTGCAGCGCCTTCACCGCATCAGCGACGTTGGCGTAGTTGTCGAGAACATATTGCGCCCAGCCGCCGACGGACAGCAGCGGCTTCTTGGAGGCTTTCGGGTCGCCGTAATCCGCCTCGGCGAGATAGAGAAGATTAACCGCGAGGCCAGCGTCGTTCATGCCTTCCGCCGTGGCCGCGTTGTAAAAGTCGGCGATGAGCGACCCATGTTTCGAGGTCCATTTGATCGACCCTGGACCAACGCCGCCGTCGCGCGCCATGCCGCGCGGGAAGGACCACAAGCTGGTTCGCGGATCGACGTCCCAGTCCATCGTCCGGCCCACAAGATAGTCCTTGTCGGCGGTCCCATAGAGCACGCGCGTGCAAGCCTCGGCGCTCACGCTCATTGATGCGATCGCGACGGCGGCCGCTAGAAGCCCTTTTGCAAATTGCCTGTCCATCTCGAATTCCTTTCAAATAAGTTCGTTTGGAGAGTGAACCGTTTTTGCGTTCAGAGCGCGACCTCGATCTGCGCGTCGGCGCCCATGAGCTTGCCGAGCGCCTTCAGACGATTGAGCACGCGCTCGCTCGCAAGATCGGCGTAAGCGGCAGGCAAAGTGAGCGTCGCCGCGCGATCGCAAACCCGCAAGCGCGTGCGCGGCAGCACGCCGGGCATCGACGCTGACAACAGATAGGCGACCCGCATGAGCGCCCCGAGAATGCGCGCGCGCGCGAACAGTCGCGTCGTCAGCAACGTGCGCAGATCCGCAAGGCCTTCAGCGCCGTCGAGCCCTTCATGACGGAAGACGATTGCAAGCGACAGGAAGGCGCGGCCCGGATGATCAATGGCGACAAAGGGCCCTTGCGTGACGATGTTCATGGCGCGCTGCGCGCGATATTCGGGATGAGCGCGCCAAGCGATGTCGGAGAGCAGGCAGGCGGCGTGGCGCAGCCGGCGCTCCTCGTCAGTTTCATCTATGCCGCTCTTTTCCATATAGGCGTCCGTCCAATCGATGAGATCGTCGCCATAGCCCGGCGCTCGGGCGAATGTCGCTTCCAATTCGCGCGTCGCCGCGATCAAGGGGTCGACGCGCCGTTCGGCCGGCGACAAACGCTCATACAACAAGCCTTCGCGCACGCCCGCGGCTGAAATGACGATCTCACGAGGCTTGGCGCGGCGGATGATCTCGTCAAGCACGATTGCGCCATAGGCGAGCAGAGGCCGGCGCGCCGCCGAAACGAAGTCGATGTCCTCAAGCGCCTCACTGTCGATATGTTCGACGAGTTCAGCGAAGTCGGCGGCTTCGCTTGTCTGGATGCGGTAATGATGCATGACGCCGAGCGCATAGTTGCGCTGACGCATGTGGAGTTTGGCGAGCGAGCGCCAAGTGCCGCCGACCGCGTAAAAGGTGCGGCCCTTAAGATGATCGAGCGGCTTCGCGTCCGCGATCGCCTTGCGGGCGATGCGGGTCGCCTCGCGCATGGAGCGCCGCGAGGCGTCCATCAGCGCGAGTCCGCCGAGCGGCAGGGTGATCCCCTTGCCGAGCGCTTCCTTGTGGACGTCGATCAGTTCGAGCGACCCGCCGCCGAGGTCGCCCACGACGCCGTCCGGCTCATGAATCGCCGAAATGACGCCGAGCGCGGAAAGCTCCGCTTCGCGACGGCCGGAAAGCAGCGAAATGTCGCGCCGAATGGCGTCGCGCGCCGCGTCCAGAAAAACGTCGCCGTTCTTGGCGCCGCGCACCGCCGCTGTGGCGATCACCTCGATGTCGTCGACGCCCATCGTCTCGCAAAGCGCGCGATAGCGGCGCAGCGCCTTCATCGCCTTGTCAACGCCTTCGTCGGGCAGTCGGCCCGTCGTGACGACGCCCTTGCCGAGACCGCACATCGCTTTTTCGTTGAAAATCGGGGTCAGCGCGCGCGCGAGCGCCTGATAGGCGACGAGACGCACCGAATTCGAGCCGATGTCGACGATTGCGACCGGTTTTGGCGCGGAGTCGGCGCGCTGCGTCGCGCCGCGCGCCGCCGCCTCAAGCATTTTGGCCGCGCTTTAAGAGCGAGCGCGGCCGCCAATCCTTGAGCGACTTGCCGCGTCCGGACAGCGAGGGATTGGTCATGAAATATTTGTGCGCGTTGAATCGCTCCTCGCCTTCGGGCGGAACAATGCGCAGC
>JALHNR010000408.1 GCA_022843525.1 Methylocystis sp.
AGCATATTGTCGAGGAGTTTCGCCGAAAGCCCGCTGAACGCCTCGCCGCTTGTTTCTTCCGCCACGCCCGGCGCGGCGTCGATGGCGATGAGACGCGCTGCAGGCGCGCCGGCGCCGAATAGAAAATGCTGCGCCATGTCGCGAAACGGCGCGTGCGGAAAATCGGCGAGACGCGCGGCGAGCTCGTCAAGATCGCGCGCGCTGGACGCCTCCTGCTCCGCCGCGCGAATGGCCTCATCCGGCGCGGCGATCGGCGCGGCGGCGCGGCGCGGGCGTTCGGCGGCCGTCGGCTGCGGCAAGGTTCGAAGCATCGCCATCGATTCGGCTGGCTCGGTCAGCGACGCCGCGCGCGCGCGTGTGCTGTCAGCGTATCGGTCGTGCGGCGCCTCATCGAGCGCGAGATCAACGCCGCTTTGAACGTACCAGTCGAGCAAGGCCATGAGGGCGTTGGCATTTTCCGGAAGGTCGGCGCGCATGACCTTGAGACTAAACGAAGCTGGCGCGAGATCAACCGAAGCGGTGTGGAGCCGCACATTTTGCGGCGGCGAATTGCGCAATCTATATTGCGCCAAATCAAAAGCTTTCTCTTGATGAGACCGATCGGCCGATGCTCGAGACCGTCGCCATTGCCGAAGACGAACAGGACTTGCGTGAGCTGCTCGCCGAATTCCTGTCGACGAACGGCTATCGCGTTCTCGCGGCGCCGAACGCCGCAGAATTCCGCGCCATGGTGGAATTCGAGGCGATCGATCTCGCCATTCTTGACATCAACATGCCGGGCGAAGACGGGCTGTCGCTTGCAAGATGGCTGAATGCGCGCGGCTCGACGGGCATCATCTTCGCAACAGCGGTCAATTCCGCGATCGACCGCATCGTTGGGCTCGAATCGGGCGCCGACGACTATGTCACCAAGCCGTATCACATGCGCGAAATGCTGGCGCGTATCCGTGGCCTGCTGCGGCGCAGAAAGATGGCGCGCGCCGCCCTCGCCGGCAAAAGGCTGGCGGCCATCGCGTCGATCGACGTCGTCGGCTACACGCGCTTGATTCATCACGACGAGCATAACGGATTGGCGCTCATCGACCGGTTCTTTCGCGATGTCGTCACGCAATCGCTTCCTCGCCGCTCCGGAAGTTTATTCAAAATGCTCGGCGACGGCGCGCTGATCGATTTCGCCAGCGTGCACAACGCGATCGAATGGGCCGTAGAATGCCAGACCGAAACGCGCGCTTACGCCACGGCGCATGGGCACGCGCAAACGCTGCAGTTGCGCATTGGCGTGGCGGTTGGCGACGTGATCGTTCGGAACGGAGACCGCTTCGGCGAAGTCGTGGCGCTCGCCGCACGAATACAGGAAGCCGCGCCGGCCGGTTCCGTGATGATTTCGGATGTGGCGCACGCGATGACGCGCGGGAATATACGCAAGGACTTCGTGGCGCGGCGGCACGCGCTCAAAAACATCGCCGAGCCGGCGCAGTTGTGGCTGCACGAGATCTCCAGCGCGGCGCTCGCTGAGCGCGCATCAAATTGAGAGAGCGCCTCGAATGAACATCCAGCAAGGGGCGACGCAAGCGCCGGGGACCGGCGGCGCGCTGCTGCGGGCGTTGTTTGACGCTATGCCGGGCCGCGCCGCCTTTCTCGACGTGGAGCTACGCTATCGCTACGTCAATCGCGAGTTTCTCCTGGCGCTCGGAGCGACAGAGGAGTGCGTCATCGGGAAGTTCGTCGACGACGTTCTTGGCCCCCAAGCGGCCAGTCTTTACAAAGCAGCGATGCAAAATCTTTCGGCGAACGCGCCGCAACGCCTGCGCCGTTTCGTTGACGACGCAGACGGCGCCCCGCGTTGGATCGAAGAGGAGCTCAGGCCCTTCACGCCGGGCGGGGTGATGCAGGGCGTCGTCTGCGTCGCGCGTCCGCTGGCCGACGCCGAGCAGCAGTGCGAAAGCGATCGGCTGGAATTGCTGGAATCGCACAGGACGCGGGAGGCGATTCATGCGGCGGTGGTCGACTCCGCTCTCGATTGTATCGTCGTCATCGATGCGCAGGGCCGTGTCGTCGAGTTCAACCCTGCGGCTTCGGCGACATTCGGCTATTCACGCGAGCACGCGATCGGCAAGACCGTCGCCGAACTGATCGTCCCTGTGGAAATGCGCGATCATCACAACAGCGGGCTTGAGCGCTTCCGAGCGGGCGGCCCGGCCTCCGTTATCGGGCGGCGCGTCGAATTAGAGGCGATGCGCGCCGACGGTTCGCGCATTCCCGTCGAATTAGCGATCACGGCGGTTGGCTCGGGCCCAAGCGCGCTCTTCACTGCGCATCTTCGCGACCTACGTCCGGCGCGAGAAGCGCAGGCGCAAATCGAAGGCCAAAGAGAAGCGCTCTACCAAAACGAAAAGCTCGCAGCCCTTGGATCGCTCCTCGCCGGGGTGGCGCATGAACTCAACAATCCGCTCTCCATCGTCATCGGACAGGCGCTGATGCTGCGCGAGGCGGCTCAGTCGCATGCGAGTTTCGACACGCATTTTGAGGAATTTGCGGAACGCGGCGCGAAAATCGAGACCGCCGCCAACCGCTGCGCGCGAATCGTCAAGGTTTTCCTGGCCATGGCCCGTCAGCGCGAGGCGGAACGCGGAAGGGTCGAGATTCCCGATCTTGTCGAGCGCGTGCTCGAACTGCTTTCGTATGGACTGCGGACGGCCGGCATCGAGGTGACCAAAGACGTGCCTGCGGACCTGCCGCCGCTCTTGGCTGACAGCGACCAGTTGCATCAGGTGCTGCTCAATCTTGTGGTGAACGCCAAGCAGGCGCTCGAAGCGCAGCCGCCGCCCCGGCGTATTTCGATCGTCGCGCGCGCCGATCAAGCGGCGCAGACGCTCGATGTCCGCATTTCCGACAATGGGCCAGGCGTTCCAGACGCTATCCGCAGCCGCATTTTCGATCCTTTCTTCACGACGAAGCCGCAGGGGGTGGGAACCGGAATTGGACTTGCCGTTTCGCGCGGTCTCATCGAGTCGCACGCAGGTTCGCTCACTCTGGAGCCGCCGCAGCCGGGCGCGGGCGCTGTTTTCGCGATCAGGCTGCCGATCGAGGCCATGAGCTTCGAAAGCGCCGCCGTTGACGAAAATGCGGCGACGGCGACGCAGCGGACGGTCAAGCGGAGGCGTGCGCTGGTCATCGACGACGAAGTCGAAATCGCGGGCTTACTCGGCGAAGTTTTGCGACGGCTCGGCTTCGACTGCGAGATCGCGACGAGCGGCGACCATGCCAAACAAGCGATCGCCGCGCGGCCGGCGGACCTCATTCTCTGCGACATCCGCATGCCCAACGGCGACGGCCCGGCTTTCTACGACTGGCTCAGCGTCGAACATCCGCAGATGGCCAACCGGATCGCCTTCGTCACCGGCGACGTTTTGGGTCCCGGCGCAGATCGCTTCATCGCGCGTTCGGGCTGTCCAATCATAGAGAAACCCTTTTCGCCGGAGGACATCCGCCTCGTCGCTGATTTATTGTGCGACGACGCGGCGGCGTGAACCGGGCTCGCGACGAATTTCAACAGCAGCGAAACGCGCGCTCGCCGCCGGCGCCAAAACGCGCATTCTCGCGCGCCCGGAAAAATTCGTCGCGCGTCATGATCGC
>JALHNR010000409.1 GCA_022843525.1 Methylocystis sp.
GACCACCGGCGCTGTTGGCGGCGTGCGGACGAGTTCCGCGATCTGCGCCTCAATCAGGCGTCTCTGGTAAGCGCTGGCGTCGATCCGTCCGCGGTCCGCAAGGATTTGCGGCCATTCGCGCAAGGCGATCTGCAGAAATTTCGTCGTGATCGCCCAGAAATCGCTGTAGGCGTCATCGCTCAAAGTATCGAAGGCGTCGACCGAAACATCTTCGATGTGCAATTCGTCGATGAGCGCGCCGAGTTCGGCGGCCAGCGCATAGGCGGCCGAGGGCGTCGATGCGACGAGCAGCGGCTCGCTCTCATGCAGGCTGGGCGCGCCGCTTGTATCGACCGAGATGAGTGCGCGCCCAATCGCTTGCGCCCATTGCAGAATGAGCTGCGACAGCAGCAGGCGTCGTTCCAGCTCGTCGATCGGCGCGGCGAGGGACGCATCCGCCTCGAGGTCAAAGTCTCCGGCAAACAGAGCGGCGTTCTCGCGCTCCTCCAGAGCGCCGAGCGGCAGAATGCGCGGCAGCAGCGTCGCGCGCCGATCCAGCGCCTGCGCGAATTCGGCCGCGAGCGCCTGCGCGGCGCGTTGCGTCGGCACATAGATCGTGGCGCGCGCCATCGTCAGCGGCGGCGTGTCGCGCGAGAGGCCGGAAACGATCTCGCCGTCGAGCAAGGCGGAAACAAACGTCTTCAGAAACGGCGCGCCAGGCGCAATGGTGAAAAGATTGCGGCGACGAGCGAGCATCGCGCTCAGCTCGGGCGCAGGGCGATCGCACGCTCGGCGTCCGCAATGGCTGCGACCGTGCCGACGTGAAGCCAAAGACCGCTGGAGACGACGCCATAGAGCCGCCCCTTGCGCGCGGCCTCAAAGAAGAAGGGCGCGAGCTTGAAAACGTCATCCGCGACGCCGGCGAAGAGCTGCGGCTTCATCAGGCCCACGCCGGTATACACATAAGGTTTGTGGCCATCGCGGCGAATAATGCGCCCTTCAGCATCCAGATCGAAATCGCCGCCCCAGTCGACTCCGACGCTTCCCGATGTCGGCGCGAGCAGCAGCGCCGCATCCATCATCTCGGGGTCAAAGGCGTCCGCAAGCGCCCGGACATTTGAGCGCGCAGCGTCGATCCAGAACGCGTCGGTGTTGCAAACGAAAAATGGAGCGTCTCCGATCAGCGGAAGCGCTTTCTTGATACCGCCGCCTTGATCCAGCAGCAGCGCGCGCTCGTCAGAAATGACGACTCGCGGACGGACGCGGCTCGCGAGATGCGTTTCAATCTGATCGGCGAGATGATGGACGTTGACGATGGCCAGTTCGACGCCAGCGCTTTCGAATTCATCGAGCGCGCGGTCGATCAGCGTGCGGCCAGCGACGGACACAAGCGGCTTTGGCGTTTTCGCGGTGATCGGCCGCATGCGCGCGCCAAGCCCGGCGGCGAACACCATGGCGACGCTCGGCGCAGGCGCGAGCGCGCGCTTCTCAGGCGTCGCGAAACAAGCCGGGGATGTTGGCCTCATACCACGCCCTAATGTCGGCCAGCGCCGGATGGCGAAGGCTCTTTTTGAGATAGGATTCAACGCGCGGAAGGTGCGCGAGATATTGCGGCTTGCCGTCGCGCTGATCCAGCCGCGCGAAAATCCCCAGGATCTTTGTCGCGCGCTGCGCCGCCAGGATCGCATAAGCCTTGGCGAAAGCAGCCATGTCGAATGCAGAGTCGGCGTCGCGCCGCAGTTTGGCGTAATGGGCGAGGAGCTTCAACTCCAAATCGTCTGGCACGTCGACGCGGGCGTCCTGCCCCAGCGAAGCAACGTCATAGGCGGGATGGCCGAGCACACAGTCTTGAAAATCGAGGATGCCGATCCGCGCCAGACCATTCCGCTGCGCCAGCCACAAAAGATTGGGAGAGTGATAATCTCTCAGAGTCCAAGTCGGCGCGGCGCTCGCGACATCAACAAGCGCCTGACGCCAGAGATTGAGAAAGATAGCCTTGGCGCCGGACGAGACCGACGCCTTCATTCGCGTGAGATACCAGTCGGCGAGCAACTCCACTTCGATCAGCAATGCGTCGAGGTCATAGGGCGGGATGTGGTAATCGCCGCCGCCTTCGACCGCGATCACATCCGGCAGGCGCTGCGCATGAAGATAGGCGAGCGCGCCCGCCGCTTCGAGATAGCGCTCGACGATCGGGCCGCTCCCGTCGACGACGCCCTCGCCGCCAAGATCCTCAATGATGAGCAGGCCGGCGTCGATATCTTTGGCGTAGACTTCCGGGGCCGAGAGCCCCAGGCCGCGCAGCCCCTGAGACATCGCGACGAAAGGAGCGACGTTTTCGGCGAGGCGCGCGATCGCGCTGTAGGACTTGCCATAGCGGATCGGCGGTCCATCCGGACGCGCCGGCGAGATCATCAGAATCGCGCGCTGTCCATTTTCCTTTTCGAGCCGCTCATAGGCGCGCGTCGAGGCGTCGCCCTGCAGGAAGCGGCGCGTGGCGTGGCTCCAGCCCGCCTTTCGCAGAAGCTCGTAGAGCGCCTTGAAGGACGCGAGGCGCGACACGAAGCCGCCATAGCCGGAAATCGTGAACCGACGCGCCTCACGATTATCGCCGTCGACAAAACTCAGTCGCACTTCGAGACGATCGGGCGAGAGCGCGTCGCGCGCACGTTCGGCCCATTCGACAAGCACGATCGCGTCGTCGGTCGCCTCCTCCCAGCCTAATCCCTCAAGCTCCCCAGTGTTCTCCAGCCGATAGAAGTCGGCGTGGACGACGCGATTGCCTGCGCCCTCGTAGACTTGCATCAGCGTGAAGGTCGGGCTTGGCGCCTCAAGCCGCGGGTCTTCGACCAAAGCGCGGATCATCGCGCGCGCGAACGTGGTCTTGCCGGCGCCGAGATCGCCGGAAAGCATCACGGCGTCGCCAATGCGTACGAGCGTCGAAAGTTCTTGCGCCAGTTCGATCGTCTCGGTTTCGCTGGCGACATCGAGGCGCCAGACCGATTTCGGCGCCGCCTCGTCGCTCATTCCGCGCCTCCAGCGCTCGCTGCAAGGAGATGCGCCTCTTCATGTGCGGCATACGCCGGAAAGATGCAGGTTACGGTCGTGCCTTCGCCAGGGGCGGAATCGATGAAGACCCTGCCGCCATGCAGTTCCATCAAGGCGCGCACGATAGAGAGACCAAGCCCAACGCCGCGGTGGCGGGAGCCGGCGGTGTGCGACTCAAAGCGATCGAAGATGCGTTCGAGAATTTCCGGCGAAATGCCGCGGCCGCGATCGGTGACTTTGAAGATGATTTCGGCCTCGCGCCGCAACACGGCAAGCGTCACGGTCTGCCCCGGACGCGAAAATCCGATGGCGTTCGAAAGAAGATTGAACAGGATCTGGCGCACGCGTTTGGCGTCGCCGCGGAACGTTCCGACATCGTCCATCGCGACGATCTGCACGTCGATCGAATTTTCGGCGAGCCGATCCTGCACGCCTTCGATCGCCGCGCGCATCGTCGCCTCGACGTCGACCTCGGAAAGTTCAAGCTCCAGCGCGTCTTCGTCGATGGTCGCCAGATCGAGAATGTCGTCGACGATGGCGAGCAGCGCCGCGGAGGATTTGTTGACATAACCAAGATATTCGCGCT
>JALHNR010000410.1 GCA_022843525.1 Methylocystis sp.
AGGCTCGGCGCCCGGCGGCACGAGTTCGTCGCCCGAAGCGATGATCGCCACGCGCGGGCGCCGCGCGACAGGAATTGCAGCGTGGTTCATTGCGGCGGCGAGCGCGAGTTCGGCGGGGCCGAGGCGCACGCCGGCGGAAAGCGCGACTGCGCCTTCGCGAAAGTCGAGCCCTGCTTTCCGGATATGCGGACCGGGCGGCGACTTCGCGGTCAGCGCGCCCTCGGCGAGGTGCGCGTCTTCCTGCAGCAATATTGCGTCAGCGCCCTCGGGGACCGGCGCGCCGGTGAAGATGCGGACGGCTTCGCCCGGCTTAAGGGCCGCTCCATAGCCGCGGCCAGCGGCGCTTTCGCCGACGAGGCGCAGCGGCGCGGCGGCGAGGTCGGCGGCGCGCAGCGCATAGCCGTCCATGGCCGAGACGGCGACGGGCGGCTGGCTGCGGCGGGCCACAAGATCGGCGGCGAGCGTCCGGCCGCGCGCTTGCGCGAGCGGCGCGGATTCCTTGCCAAGTCGTGCAGCTCCCTCGAGGACGCGCGCCAGCGCCTCGGAAACGGAAAGAAGCCTATCCACCCGAAACCGAGCCCCGTTTCGCGACGCGGCGATAAATGAACGCCGCGAGGCTTTCCGCCGCGAGCGCGATGAGCACGATCACCGTCGCGAGGGCCGCGTCAACATCGACGCCGGGATAAGCGAAAGAGAAGGCCGCGCCAAGCGCGATCGCCAGCAAAAAAACCGCGACGATCCGAGGAAGGGACAATTTCATTTGGGCGGTTCCCCGTCGCTCTTCTTGGCCTCGGCGAAGTGCGCGATGTCAGCGACCGCTGCGCTCACGGGCTGCACCCAGTCCGCCGCGGTCAGAAGAATATTCGCAACATGGAGATTGAGATCGGCGAGTCGCGCGCCGTCGGAGAAGTCCGGGCGTTTCACCTGAGCGGCGTAGGCGGCGACGAACAGCGGAAAGGCGCGCGGACGCACATTCGTAAGATCGACAAACAGGAAAGGCGGCGGCAAGGGCGAAAGTTCGCTGATCTTTGTCGCATAGGTGAGGAGATAGGGACCGCCGGAAAGATCGTTCTCGCAAAGCTGCGCAACCGCCGGCGCCGGCTTGTCGCATAGATGGAACAGCAGGCGCCGCGCCATGGCGAAATCATAGTTCTTGGTCAGGAAAGTCTTGACCACGGATTGTTCGACGTCGGCAGGGAACGCGCCCTGACCGCGCGCGCCCGCCTTGGTCGGTATGTAGAGAATGTTGATCCGCTCCTTTGGCGACGCGACATCCGACGCCGCGGGAAAGCGGCCGATGAGCTCTCGGAGGAAGGCGACGGCGCGGTCGTTGGGCCGGGGCAGGATGACATAGGAATAGAGGCCGTAGCCTGCCGTCTCCGCGCCAGGAGCATAAAGATAGTCATAGGCCGTGCCCAGAATGCTCGGACTCGTGACAGGGCCGCCGCCGCCGCTTGGCTCTGAAGGACCTGCAGCTTTCGGCGGACTGTAGGACGGAGGGGCGCGACGGTAGGCGCGCGGAGCATAACGGCCAAAGCCGGAGTGAGGTCTGTAGGCATACCCCATGCAGCGCTGAAAACAGGCCGCGTCCTCGGCGCACTGGCGCCGGCATTCGCTCGCTCGATCGGCAAGGGCGGGCGCGCTCATGAACAGCAGCGCAACGACGAGAATAAATTGCCGCACGACGGCGCACTCCACCAATCATCAATAGTCGATTGCTACGATACCGAGCCTTGCGGCCGCAGTCGAACTATTCGGCGCGTCGCCAGTCGCCGGACTTGCCGCCGCGCTTCTCGACGAGTTCGACGCCTTCGATGCGCATGCCGCGATCGGCGGCCTTTAGCATGTCATAAATCGTCAGACAGGCGACCGAAACGGCCGTCAGCGCCTCCATCTCAACGCCGGTTTTGCCCGTGACCGACGCTTCGGCAAGAACGCGCAGGCCCGGCAACGATTCGTCGGCTGTGATCTCGATCGAGATGCTCGACAAGGGAAGAGGATGGCACAGCGGAATGAGGTCGCTCGTCTTCTTGGCCGCCATGATCCCGGCAACGCGGGCGACGCCGAACACATCGCCTTTCTTGGCCTGACCTTCGATGGCGAGCCGCAGAGTTTCGCGCGCCATCACCACATGGCCGCGCGCGAGCGCCACGCGCGACGTCTCGGTCTTCGCCGACACGTCAACCATATGCGCTTCGCCCGTCGCGCCGATGTGAGTCAGCGCGCTCATGTCACGCGCCGGCGGGGGACTTGTGCGCGCCCGAGTTGTGATTGGCCGTTGCGCCTTGCAGGAGTTCGCGCGTAGCCGCTTCGACGTCATGCTTGCGCATCAGGCTCTCGCCGACGAGAAAGGCGAAGATGTGCGATTTTTCCAGGCGCACGCAGTCGTCATGCGTCGTGATTCCGCTTTCGGCGACGATAATCTTGTCGCGCGGAATCTTCTCGGCGAGCCTCTCGCTGACTTCGAGCGACACTTTGAAATCGCGCAGATCGCGATTATTCACGCCGATCAGACGCGTCTCCAGCGCAAGCGCGCGATCGAGCTCGCTCTCGTCGTGCACTTCAACGAGCACGTCCATGCGCAGATCATGCGCGGCCGTGTTCAGCGCCTTCGCTTCGTCGTCGTCGACAGCGGCCATGATGATGAGAATGCAATCGGCCCCGTAAGCCCGCGCCTCATAGACCTGGTAGGGATCGAACATGAAATCCTTGCGGAGCGCCGGCAGATGCGTCGCCTTTCGCGCGGCCTCAAGGTCTTCGAGCCTGCCTTTGAACGAGGGCGCATCGGTCAGCACCGAAAGACAGGCCGCGCCGCCGGCTTCATAGGCGCGCGCCAGTTTCGGCGGATCGAAGTCTGGGCGAATGATTCCCTTGGACGGGCTCGCCTTCTTGATCTCAGCAATGAGCGCGATGCGACGCTCGTTCAGTTTCTGCTCGATCGCATGGACAAAGCCGCGCGGCGGATCATGATCGCGCACGTTGCGCTCAAGCGTCGCGAACGGCATGCGCACCTTGGCCTCGGAAATCTCGGTGCGCTTATAAGCTTCAATTTTTTTGAGGATGTCGGTCATCTTCTCGCCTGCGGCGAAGACGGGCCGCGACCGCCATCGCTCGAATGGTTCCGCCGACTGCCGGCTGCTCATGAATAGCCGATAAACGGGCGCAATCCTATCCCGATCGAAGGGTGAGGGCCGATCAGGCGTCTCGATGGGAGCAGCGGATCAGCGCGTCGAGCTTATCCCGCGCCGCGCCGGAATCGATCGCCGCCTCAGCAAGCGCCGCGCCTTCGCGCAGATTTGCGGCGCGCCCGGCGACGACCAGCGCCACGCCGGCGTTGAGGACCGCGACGTCGCGGTAGGCGTTCTTCGCGCCCTCCAGGACGGCGCGCAGGGCTCTGGCGTTATGCGCCGCGTCGCCGCCGACAAGCGCCTGGATCGTCGCGCGGGGCAATCCCGCCTCTTCCGGCGAGAAGTCAAAGCTGCGGATCTCACCGTCCTCGAGCGCGACGACATGGGTCACTCCTGTCGTCGTCGCCTCATCCAGTCCGTCGTCGCCATGCAGCAGCCAGACGCGCTTTGCGCCGAGTTCGCGAAGCGCGTGGGCCAAAG
>JALHNR010000411.1 GCA_022843525.1 Methylocystis sp.
TGCGCGGCGGGCGCGCCCAGGCGCTAGAGATGACGCGGCGCGTCGTCGCCTACGCCCGCGACAAGGGGCTGGACGTCGCGGTGGGCGGTGAGGATTCTTCGCGCGCCGAACCGGAATTTCTGATGGAGACGATGGCGGTCGCT
Source organism: Methylocystis sp. (assembly GCA_022843525.1). GTDB lineage: Bacteria > Pseudomonadota > Alphaproteobacteria > Rhizobiales > Beijerinckiaceae > Methylocystis. The sequence goes on from JALHNR010000411.1 coordinate 144, forward strand.
CAGGCCGCCGGCGCCCGTCGATTCCGGGTCGCCGACACGTTGAGCGTGCTTGATCCTTTCGCCACTTTCGATCTGATCGGCAAACTGCGCGCGCAGAGCGATCTTGAAATCGAAATCCACTGTCATGACGATTTGGGTCTCGCCACGGCCAATACCCTGGCTGGCATCAAGGCAGGCGCGACGCATGCGTCAGTCACGGTCATCGGGCTTGGCGAGCGCGCCGGCAATGCGCCGCTCGAGGAAGTCGCCGTGGCGGCGCGTCAGCTGCACGGATATGAAACCGGGATTGTGCTCACCGAATTGCGCAACGTTGCAGCGCTCGTCTCCGCCGCGGCGCGTCGGCCGATCCCGCTCAACAAATCCATCGTCGGCGAGCATGTTTTCACACATGAGTCCGGCATTCACGTTGACGGGTTGCTCAAGGATCCGCGCACCTATGAAGCCTTCGATCCGAGCATGCTCGGCCGCGCGCATGAGATCGTGATCGGCAAGCATTCCGGTTCGGCGGCCGTCACCGCGATACTGCGGCAGTTGGATTTGGCGGCCAGTGTTGAAGAACTCGGCGAGATCGTCTCCTGCGTGCGCGCTCATGCGCTTGATCACAAAGGGCCGGTCAGCGGCGAGGCCTTGACCTCGATCTGGCGCAATGTCTGCGCGAGCACTCACGCGAGAGGCATGTGAGCGTCATGCTCGAACGAGTCGCCACGATGACGAACCAGGCAGCGCAGACCAAGGCGGCGCCCACGGCGCCCGTGCCGACGCGTTTGCAGCTGATCCGCGAGGATCTGGCGTGCGTGGCGACGCGCGATCCCGCCGCCCGTGGACGTTTCGAGACGCTGCTCACATATCCCGGGCTGCACGCCGTCATTTGGCACCGCCTCGCCAATTGGCTGTGGATCAATGAGCATCGCTTCTGGGCGCGTCTGCTCTCCTGGTTCGCGCGCTTTCTGACCAATGTGGACATTCATCCCGGCGCGACGATTGGTCGACGCTTTTTTATCGACCATGGCGCCGGCGTCGTCATCGGCGAGACGGCGGTCGTCGGCGATGACGTGACGCTCTATCACGGCGTGACGCTCGGCGGCGTCTCCTGGTCGCCGGGCAAGCGCCATCCGACGCTCGAGGACGAAGTTATCGTCGGCGCCGGCGCGAAGATTCTCGGTCCGATCACGATCGGCCGCAATGCGCGGGTCGGCGCCAATTCCGTCGTGATCGAAAGTGTGATGCGTGACGCGACAGTGGTCGGAATACCGGCGAAGATCGTGCACCGCGACGTCGGCCGCTGTACATTCGATGGCCGCATCAACCTCAATCATCATCTGATGCCCGATCCGGTCGGCGAAGCCTTCTCGGTCCTGCTTGATCGCGTCGAGTTCCTGGAGACGCGCGTGTCACATCTGCAAAGGCGTCTGCGGGAACGCCAATCGACCATCAAGGCCCCTGATGGCGCCACGCCAAAGGCGGAGCCGGCGGAAATCACATGAAGGAGACCAAAATGTCGGAGCCCGCCGTTCTGGAGCAATTGAAAAAGGCGTCCTGCGCCGAAGAGTTCTTCGCGCTGCTTGGCGTCGAATATGATCCGAAAGTGGTCAATGTCGCGCGCCTGCATATTCTGCGGCGCATGGGGCAATATCTCTTCAGCGAAGATCTATGCGAGCTGGACGACGCGGCGGTGACTGAGCGCTGCAAGGATTTTTTGGAGCGCGCCTATCAGGACTTTCTGACATCGACGCCGATCGACGAGCGCCTGTTCAAAGTTCACAAAGACGCCGTCAAGCCGGCGGCGCCGCCGTCATTGGTGCAGCTCAACGTTCTGAAGTGAACGCTTAAGGATCAACGGGGACAACTCTAATGCATATCGTCGTCTGCATGAAGCAAGTGCCCGACTCGGCGCAGATCCGCGTTCACCCGGTGACCAACACGATCATGCGCCAGGGCGTTCCGACGATCATCAACCCATATGATCTGTTCGCGATCGAAGAAGCGTTGCGGCTGCGCCAAAAATTCGGCGGCGCGGTCACCATTCTCACCATGGGTCCGCCCTCCGCCGAGGACAGCCTGCGCAAGGCGCTGACCTTTGGCGCCGATCGCGCGGTGCTGTTGACCGACCGCTTCTTCGCCGGCGCCGACACGCTGGCGACGACATATGCGCTGGCGACGGCGATCCGCAAGATCGGCGTGGAGTTTGGCCCGCCTCACGTCGTCTTCACCGGCAAGCAGACGATCGACGGCGATACCGCGCAGGTCGGCCCCGGCGTCGCCAAGCGGCTCGGCCTGATGCAGCTCACTTATGTCTCGCACATCGACAACGTCGACCTTGAGGCGGGAACGATCGATGTCGAGCGGCGTAGCGAAGGCGGCGTTCAGAAACTGCGCAGTAAAATGCCCTGCCTGATCTCCGTCCTCGAAGGCGTCAACGAGATGCGCATTGGTTCGCTGAGCGACGCGTTGGCGGCGGCGCGCGCGACGATCATCAAATGGAGCGCGCAGGACGCCGGCGTCGAGGACATCACCAAATGCGGGCTGCGCGGCTCGCCGACGATCGTCAAGCGCGTCTTCGCGCCGAAGCCGCGTGCGGAAAAGGCCCAGTTCATTGAACTCGGCGACAAGCCGGGGGACGCCTTCGTCGATGAATTGTTCAAGCGCCGGCCGAAACTCGAAGCCGAGCTCGGACAATTGACGCGCGGCTATTGATCTCGAAACAGGAGCGCGACACATGAACGATAAGGCAAAGGCTCCTGCTCCGGCGGGGCGCGCGGCGGCGAAAAAAGAGCTGCCCGAACATCTCAAAGCCTACAAGCACGTCTGGGTCTTCATCGAGCAGGAGCGGGGACAAGCGCACCCCGTGTCCTGGGAGCTGATGGGCGCGGGGCGGATTCTCGCCGATAAGCTCGGCGTCAATCTTGCCGCGGTCGTCGTCGGCGCGCGCAACGAGGCGACGCAGGCGGTCGTGCGGGAAAGCTTCAATTATGGCGCAGACCTCGCCTATCTCGTCGCGGACGACATCCTCACCGATTACCGCAATGAGAGCTACACCAAGGCGATGACCGATCTCGTCAACGCCTATCAGCCGGAAATCCTGCTGCTTGGCGCGACGATTTTGGGGCGCGATCTTGCCGGCTCGGTGGCGACGACGCTGCTGACCGGTCTCACCGCCGATTGTACGGAACTCGACGTCGATGCGGAAGGTTCGCTCGCCGCGACGCGTCCGACGTTCGGCGGCTCGCTGCTCTGCACGATCTTCACGCTCAACTATCGCCCGCAGATGGCGACCGTGCGCCCACGCGTGATGCCGATGCCGGAGCGCGTCGAAAAGCCGATCGGCCGCGTGATCGAACATCCGCTCGGCCTGGTGGAAGACGACATTGTCACGAAAGTATTGTCGTTTTTGCCCGATCGCGATTCGACAAAGTCCAACCTGGCTTTCGCCGACGTGGTCGTCGCGGGCGGCCTCGG
>JALHNR010000412.1 GCA_022843525.1 Methylocystis sp.
GCACCGGCGGCGGCCTCAAGGGCTATGTGCAGGATCGCGCCGGGCGCGGACTTCCCGCGCTCGAAAACGCGACATGGACGCTTGCCGGCGCGGCCGGTCAGTCGGGAGAATTCACGCAGGCGTTCACGCTGTTCAACACGCGCACGCCGCAGATCTTCGCCGACGTCGATCGCACGAAGGCTGAGCTCATCGGCGTGCCGATCTCGCGCGTTTTCGAGACGCTCTCGGTCTATCTTGGCTCGACCTTCGTCAACGACTTCAATGTCCTTGGACGCACCTACCGCGTCATGGCGCAGGCGGATGATCCCTTTCGCCTGACGTTGCGCGACATCGCCAATCTGAAGACCCGCAGCGCCTCGGGCGCGATGGCGCCGATCGGCGCCGTCGCGACCTTCCGCGACACGACGGGGGCGTTTCGCGTGCCGCGCTACAATCTCTATCCGGCCGCTGAGGTGCAGCTCAATCTCGCGCGCGGCGTCTCCTCCGGCCAGGGCATCGCGGCGGTCGAGAAGCTCGCGGCGGAGAAGCTGCCGCAAGGGTTCGGCTTCGAATGGACCGAAATCGCCCTGCAGGAGAAGCTTGCCGGGAATACCGCCGCGATCGCGTTTGGCCTTGCGGTGGTTTTCGTCTTTCTGCTGCTCGCCGCGCTCTACGAGAGCCTGCTCCTGCCGGTTTCGGTGATCCTCATCGTGCCGATGTGCATTCTCGCGGCGATGCTCGGCGTCGTCTCGAGGGGGCTCGATCGCAACATATTGGTCGAGATCGGGCTGGTCGTGCTGATCGGCCTGGCGGCGAAAAACGCGATTCTCATCGTCGAATTCGCCAAGCAGGCGGAAGACGCCGGCCAATCCAAATTCGACGCCGCCGTCACCGCCGCCCGCACGCGGCTTAGGCCCATTCTGATGACCTCGCTGGCTTTCATTCTCGGCGTGCTGCCGCTCGCCGTCGCCGAAGGCGCAGGCGCCGAAATGCGTCAATCCATCGGCACGGCGGTGTTTTTCGGCATGCTCGGCGTGACGCTGTTCGGTCTCGCGTTCACGCCGACCTTTTACGTGGTCGTGCGCATTTTCGCGCGATATTTCCAGTCGGGGAGCGCCCGCGAGTCCACGCCGGCGGCTGCAAGTTCGGACGGGAGTTTCGCGCAAGAGATCGGCTTGCATGAAGCAAAGAAAATTGATCTTCGCCAAGCCAAGAGGTGGCTCGACGCCCTTCGGCGCAAGCTTCAATGACCCAAGCGCGGCGTAGACTTAGCCGCGCCTGGCGCAGACTTACTGGAAATGTTCTTCGCGCAGCTTCGTGCTCTGCGTCGGGGCGAATTCTCGACGGCAGGCGGGGCTCAACCGCGCGATGTTCTGCTGCAGACAGGACTCGATCTCTTCGACGAAGGGAATGTCGGAACTGCAAAACCTCATGGCGTCGCCCATGCAGTCGGAGCGTTCCTGCGACGTGCCCTGAGCGTAGGCGGGCGTCGCGGCGAACGCCAAGAGAAACGAAAACGGAATGAGCTTACGCATGTTGATCCTTTCACACCTAAGCGTCTGTAATGCGCAAACCGAAGCGTAGAACCGTTCTTGAAAAAAGCAAAGCGGGTTCAACTAAGCTTTTCTTTTTCATCGTAACTTCGCGAGGGCGCTAGAACTTAGGCAAGAGCGGCGCGGGTGAGACGCAAGAGGTCGTCGAGCGAGGGATTGGACAGGGCGTCGCCTGACGGTTCGAACCGCACGACGGGATCGCGCGTGCAGAGCCGCAGACAGTCGCGCGTCGCGATGGCGAGACGGCCGGACGCCAGTTCCTTCGAAAAGGCCTGCGCAAAAGACGTCTCGACCGACGTGAGCAGCATGCGGCCTTTCCCTTCGGCGTCGCAGCGCGGGCCGACGCAGACGAGGAGACGAACGGGGCCAGCGTTCACGGCGCTTAATAGATTGGGTGCTGCGCGCAGAGCGCCGCGACGTCTTTGCGGACAGCTTCGGTCAACGCGTCATCCTTCGGGTTTTTCAGCACGCGATCGATCCATCCCGCAATCCTTTCGAATTCGGCGACGCCGAAGCCGCGCGTCGTTCCGGCGTTGCTCGAAAGGCGCAGGCCCGAGGGCGCCTCGGGCGGACGCGGATCGAAAGGGATCATATTCTTGTTGACCGCGAAGCCGGCGCGCTCCAGCGCCTTGGCGGCGACATCGCCGGTCAAACCGCGCGCAGCAAGATCGACGAGCATCAGTCCCATATCCGTGCCGCCGGTGACGATGCGCAGGCCGGCGTCTGCAAGAGCGTGCGCCAGCGCCCGCGCATTGTCGATCACCGCGCGATTGTAGGCCGCAAATTCCGGCCGCAAGGCTTCGCCGAGGCATGCCGCCTTGCCGGCGACGCCATGCAGCAGCACCGAGCCCTGCACGCCGGGGAAAATGCCGGCGTTGATCCGGCCGCTCAGGCCTTCGTCGTTCCACAGCACCATGCCGCCGCGCGCGCCGCGCAGCGATTTGTAGGTCGTGGTCGTCACGACATGCGCATGGGGCAGGGGATCGGGATAGAGGCCGGTCGCGACAAGGCCGGCGAAATGCGCCATGTCGACGAGGAGATAGGCGCCGACCTCATCGGCGATCACGCGCATCGACGCGAAATCGATGGCGCGCGCATAGGCGGAGCCGCCGGCGATGATCAAGCGCGGCTTTTCGCGCCGCGCGAGATCGCGCACCTCGTCGAGATCGATGCGTTCGGACTCGCGGCTGACGCCATAGGAGACGATTTTATAGTCGCGCCCGGTCAGCGTCGCCGGATGGCCATGGCTGATGTGGCCGCCGGCGGCGACATTCATCGAGAGGATCGTATCGCCGAGTTTCAGGAGGCCGAGAAACACGCCGGCGTTGGCGTTGGAGCCGGAATGCGGCTGCACATTGGCGAAGCGGCAGTTGAAGAGTTTCTTCGCGCGCTCGACGGCGAGCGCCTCAATGGCGTCGGCGAATTGCGCGCCGCCATAATAGCGCGCAAAGGGCAGGCCCTCCACGGTTTTGTTGGTGAGGATCGAGCCCTGCGCCTCCAGCACGAGCCGAGAGACGATGTTTTCGGAGGCGATGAGCTCGATGCCGTCCTGCTGGCGCCGCAACTCGCCGGCGATGGCCGAAGCGAGTTCGGGATCGGAGGAGAGGCCGAGATCTAAGTGTGGGCTATGCGCCGTCATGTTTACTCAGTTCCGTGACGCCGATACCTATCGACCAATCAAACGCGAATGTCGTCGTGCACGTAAAGTCAAACGCGAACGCTTTCGTAAAATGATGAATTCGCCCGCAGGCGAATTGGGACAGAGAGCGCATTATTTGCTCGCGCCGCATTTGCCTAAGCAGGCCTCATGCTGAGGAGGCGCCTGCAAGGCGCCGTCTCGAAGCACGAGGGCTGCGCTGACAGTCGTTGGTTTCTGGAGGCGGCCCTCGTCCTTCGAGACGCGCGCATTGCGCGCTCCTCAGGATGAGGGCCTTTGCTCACACATCCAAATTGGCGACGTTCAGCGCATTCTCCTGAATGAATTCGCGTCTCGGCTCCACAACGTCGCCCATCAGCTTGACGAAAATGTCGTCTGCCTCCACCGCTTCCTTCA
>JALHNR010000413.1:0-2344 GCA_022843525.1 Methylocystis sp.
GATCGACGCGTCGAGCCACAGTCCGAGCATCAGCTTGATGAAGCCGGCGGCAAGCAGGACATAGACAAGGACATTGTCGAACTGCAACAGGAACCGCATTAGCGGCCCGCGCTTGGAGCCTTCCGGTAGTCTGTTCGGTCCATATTGGACAAGACGTCGCGCCGCCTCGTCGCGCGACAGCCCTCTTAAGGAATCGCTGTCGAGACGACGAACCGTCTCGTCGATGCTGATCACATGCCAAGGCGGAGTTTGGGCCGCGTCTCGATCGGTCACTTGCCTAATCTCCGCCTGTCGATCCCGCGTGATCTTGTCGAATCGCCGCGCTATAGTAAAGCTTAGAAACCGCCGTTCTTGGATAGCGCGAAACGGTTTGAGAAGCGTCGCGACCCGCGTCCCTCGGCGATGCGAACTGGTCAGGCACTGAAAGAACTTTCCCGCGCCTGATAGAGCCGTGCTGAAAGTGGGCGCCTCTCCGGGAGAAGGTGCAATGACGAACGCGAGCGAAGCGCCGATGAAGCGCAAAGAGTATGAGGCGGCGCTGCGAAAGCTGCAGGTCGAGCTTTGCGCCCTCCAAGATTGGGTCAAGGCGGCCGGCCAGCGCGTCGTCGTGGTCTTCGAGGGGCGCGACGCCGCCGGCAAGGGCGGCGTCATCAAGGCGATCACCGAAAGAGTGAGCCACCGCGTCTTCCGGGTGATGGCGCTAACCGCGCGGGCGTCGAATATGTCATGAGGTTTTGCACCGAGGCGCAGCATCGTCGGTTTCTCGAAATCTGTCCCGAGTTCGAGCTCTTGATCGTCGACGAGGGCATTCTGCTCCTCAAATATTGACTGGAGGTGAGCGAGGAGGAGCAGAAGCGCCGCTTCGACGCGCGCATCGACGATCCCTTACGCCAATGGAAGCTCAGTCCAATGGATTTATGTTCGCGAAGCCGATGGTACGACTATTCGCGCGCGAGAGACATGATGTTTAAGGCGACCGACACGAAATTCGCTCCCTGGCGCATCGTGCGCTCGGACGACAAACGGCGGGCGCGCCTCAACTGCATAAGTCATTTGCTCAAGTCCATTCCGTATGAAGCCGTCGAACATGAAAAGGCGAAACTTCCGAAGCGATCGATGGAGCGCGCCTATGACGATCTCGCCTCGCTCGAAGGATTGACGTTTGTGCCGAAAAAATACTGAAGCAATGTGACTTGGCCGCGCGGCTCAGGCGCTCTCCCGAATTCCGAACCATAAGACATACAGCGCCGGCGTGACGATCAGCATCAACACGGTGGCGACGAGAAGTCCGCCCATCACCGCGAAAGCCATCGGTGTTGGTTAGAATATCCGCGTTCGCGCGGCGCGTTGACATCATATTTGAGAATTTCGGCGCGCGTTTTCGACCTTTGACATTTAAATTGAGAACTCGAGCGGCATCCCGAGCGCGGCGTAGGCGAGTTCGTCAAATCGCTTTAAATAGAAGGGGCGCAGGCGCTGAATCGTATCCACCGCATCTTTCGCCGCAATCGTGAGACCGGCGAGAAGCGCGATACGCAAATAGAGCGGCACCATAGCGTTTGCGCCTTTGCTGATGAACGGCGTTCCGCGCAATGCTTCGGCGTCAAATCCTGGAACGATATCGTTGAGCAACAGCTTTTATTGTAGCCTTCGGTGGACTGCTGTCACTTGCACTCAAATGTAACAATGCGCTCGTTCACGCATGTTGCTGCAGTTTATTTGAGAATCATTTTCAAAAGATCAGCCCAATTTGCCCAATGAATTCAGCAAATATGAGAGCACGTCAACTATCAAATAAAGTGCAGCAGACGCTTCAATATTATCAAATTGGATGCACGTTATCGAATTAAGCGCACGGCTAAACCATTGAAATTTATGGAACCAGATTATTTGCGTGCAAATGCAGCGTGACAGCCATGCTGCAAATCGATTCGACGCATGTTTTGACGATGAATCTTCGTCGCGCGAGACGAAGAAACGGCGCGCGTGGCGCCGTGGCGATGCTGTGGAAATCCCCCGAATTGTCGCGAATTTCCGGCCCGTGCCGCGTTGGGCGAGGCGCGACGGCGCCGCCGGCGGCGGCGAGTCGGCGATATTTTTCGCCGGCGCCGGCATCGCCCATCTCGATCACATTTTGCGCGCCGGCGTCGATGTTTCGCGCGCCGGCTTAGGGACTGGCGCCGATATATCGAGCGCCAGCAGAGACTCCGGCGGCGAAGCGGTTTTTGCCGGCGCGCTGCGCCAGCGCCTGGCGGCTGAAAGCCGCGGCGACCTGCGCACGTCTCGCGCGGCTGCGCGAGGACGAAGCGGCGCTCCGCGACGCCGAGCATCTCTCCGGCGGCGG
>JALHNR010000413.1:2354-3562 GCA_022843525.1 Methylocystis sp.
TCGGCTCCTCGCGTCGCGCGCCGTGAAATTCGACGCGCAGACTTTGTCGGCGGGCGCCGAACATATCAGGGCGCAAGGCGCCATGGACGCGCATGGGCTCGCCGACGCGCTGCGAGAAGTCGTGACAAGCGCCAATGATCCGCTGGCCGCGGCGGCGGGCGTGAGCGCAAGGGCGATGCATGACCTGGCGGCCGTCCCCGCGATCGACGCCGAGATTTTCGCGCTCTGGCTCGCCGACGTCGCGCTGGCGCAAAAGCTCGGCTGGAACGCGCCGGCGCCGCTGCTGGCCACGGTGATCGCTCACCCCCTATTGCGCAGCGGCCCAAACGGCCGCCGACCGCGTTCAGGCGACCGCGACTGGTCGACCGCGCTGGCGAGCGCCTACGCCTTTGCGGCGTGTGAGGCGATCGATGTCGCTGGCGGCTTGTCGCGCCAGACGCAAAAGCTCTTCGACGCCGCGCCGAAATTGCGAGCCAAGAGCGCGGCGCGGGTGATCGAGATGATGCTCGCCGATGATTGCGTTGCGCCGGCGCGCGCCGCGAAAAACGCCAAGCTCTCTGAGCGCAGCGCGCGGCGTCTGTTCGATCGGCTCATTGAACTTGGCGCCGTGCGCGAACTGTCGGGGCGAGCGAGCTTCCGGCTCTATGGTTTGTGAGGCGCGATCATGGGCCGCCCAAATAAGCGCGCGTTTCATGACGCTTTCGATCCCGTTCTTATGGACCTACCGGAAGCCGCGCGCTGGCGCGAATGGATGGGCCGAGTCGAAGCGGTCATTTTTGCGGCGCGAAGCCCGGTGCCGCGCGAAGCGCTCGCCATGCTGGTTGGTTCGGTCTGCAATCTCGACGACCTTATCGCCGACATCCGCGACGAATTGCGCGCGCGGCCCTATGAGCTCGTCTTTGTCGCCGGCGGCTATCAATTGCGCACCAAGCCGCGTTTCGCGCCGGCGATCCGCGCGGCGAGCGGCGACGATTCGCGCGACGCGGGCGCGCCCGAACTGACGCCGACCGAAATCCTGGTCGTGACGGCGATCGCCTATCTGCAACCGGCCACCCGCGCCGAACTCTCCCGACTCGCCGGCAAAGAGATCAGCCGCGACGTGATCGGCGCGCTCAAGCGCCATGGCCTGATCGACGGCGCCTTGCGCGCGCCGGAGCCAGGCGCGCCATTCGCTTACGTCACCACAGGGAAATTCCTGGAGGTGTTTG
>JALHNR010000414.1 GCA_022843525.1 Methylocystis sp.
TCTTGTTTGCGCTGCTGGCCTTGGCGGGCGTCGCGCTGTTTGCCCTCGGCATGGGGGCGTCGCGCGTCGCCGCGCAACAGGCGGCGATCGCGGGCGCCCGCGCCGACGAGACGCAGCGCCTGACAAATCTCCAGAAGACGCTCGCGCAGTTGCAGCAGGGCGAGACGCAGGGAAAGCCCGCGCCGGAGCCGCCGCCCTATCGCGATCCGCGCAACGCCGCCTTCATGGGCGGCGGCCCCGCCGCGGCGGTCGCCGCGCTCGCGCCCGCGCCCTTGGGGCTCGTCGCGACCGGCCAGAGCGATCTGCTGCCGCCCGCGGTCCGGGTGACGACGGGCTCGAAAGACAGTTTCCTTTTCGCCGACGAAATCGACAATCCCGCCAATCTGATGTCGGGCGCGACCGATCTCGCCTTCGTCGTCGTCTTCGTCTATCCGCTCGTCGTTCTGGCGATGGCCTTCAATCTGCTCGCCGGCGAGCGCGAGCAGGGAACGCTGGCGATGAATCTGGCCTCGGCGCGCCGGCCCAGCGCCGCGCTCGCCGGCAAGCTCGCCGCGCGCGTCGCCGCGCCGATCCTCGCGACGCTTCTCGCCGTCGCGGCAGGCGTATGGATATTCGCCGGCTGGGAGCGGCTTGCCTCGCCCGGCTTCGCGGCGCTGCTTTTCGTCGTGCTGCTCTATGGACTGTTCTGGGCGGCGCTAGCGGCCGCGGTCGACGGGCTCGGCCGGGGCTCGGCGTTCAACGCGCTGACGCTGATCGGCGCATGGGTCGCGATCACCATGATCCTGCCGGCCGCGATCAACAGCCTTGCCGCCTTCGCCCATCCCGCGCCCTCGCGCATCGACATGGTGCTCGCCGCGCGCGCCGCTTCGACCGACGCCGACCGCGCCCGTGACGCGGCGCTCGCCCGCTACGCCGACGAACATGGCGGCGGCAGGCCGGCGGGCGGCATGGGAGAGGCGACGCTGCGCCGTCTCGCGACGCAGGAGGCGGCGTTTCAGCGCGTCGAAGCGATCGTCGCCGAACATGACGCGCAGCTCGCCCGCCAGCGCGGCATGGCCGACCGGCTCGGCTATCTCTCGCCAGCCTATCTGACCTATTCTGCGCTCGCCGATATCGCCGGCGCCGGGGAGAAGCGCTATCGCGCCTTTCTCGACCGCATCCGCGCCTTCCATCTCGACTGGCGCGAGTTCTTCCTCTCCCGCGCCAAGGCCGGCGCGTCGCTGACGGCGCAGGACTACGCGGCGATGCCGAAATTTACCCAGGCTGATGAAGAATTGGTGGGGCCCGCGCCGGCGGGGCTCGCCGGCCCGCTCATCGGCGTCGCGGTGCCGATGCTGATTCTCGCGATTTTCGCTTGGCGCGGATTCCGCCGGGCCGCGCCACGATAAAGCGGGGCCGGGTCCCTCAGCTCGAATTTCGGCTTACCCTAGAAGTCGCCCGCCGTGCGGATGATGAATGGCTTGATTTGACCCAAAGCGGGCCTTCCCGCCGCTTTGGTCGAGCCAACCATTCCCCATCGCTTGGCGGAGCGGCGGCCTGCATTCTTCCGAGTAGTACATTGTATTATAAAGGATATTATCATATATATGCGCGTTCACGGCAATGGTTTGACAAGCTCATTATTGTGATATAATCACAAGTGTGTTTTTCACAATCAAGGCCAGAACCATGCAGCCCGAACAGATGCGCGCCGCACGCGCAGCCCTAAATTGGTCTCTGGACGATCTCGCGATCGCGTCCGGGGTCCATCGCAACACACTCTCGAATTTCGAGACGCGCAAATATGACGGCGAGCCCGAGAAGCTCGCCGCGGTGGAGCGTGCGCTGGAATCCGCTGGCGTGATTTTTATCGATGAGAATGGCGAGGCCGCCGGCGTCAGACTGCGGCGGTTTCAGGTCGGCGATCTCGTCCGCTTCAGGCCTCAGACGCGGGTGCGATACAGTTACAACATCCCCGCTGATGAAATCGGGACGGTCGTCGAAGTTGAGCCGCACCCACCCATGACCGGCCCGACTTACAGGATGAGCGTGAAATTTCCTTCACACGAACATGCGCTGCCCTTTGTTTTCCGCTTCGAGTACGAACTCATGCAGGCCGCGTTGACGAAGGATGAAATCGGTTTACTCCGTCAATTGCGGGAGAAGCACCGCACGATATCAGGCAACAAATCACGCGAAAGACTGCGGCACCTTCTCGAAGCTGGCTTCGTCGTCGAGCAGCCGCTCAACCTGTCGGACACAATTTACAGCCTCACAGATCGCGGCCACGCCGCGCTCAAAAGTCTGGTGGCGGCGTCGTTCTGCGCCTAACATTTGCAACTCGCACGCCCTTGATTTTAAGGGGATCGGCACGCGTTGCGAACGTCTTGATTTTTGCCCCGTGTGAAATTCGCCGTCAGTGCGGCATTGACGTACATTTGCGCACTCGCCGCGAGAGAGGATGCGACCATGCCTGACAGCCCAATCCAACGGTTGATTCCAAAGGCCGAGAACGTATTGCGGCTGTCCGTCGAACAGCTTGCGCCAATTTTGCTGAGGTTGGCCCACGAACAACGTCAGCAGGCTGGCTTCATCCCGCACACCGTGTCCAACTTCGCCGTCAACGAGGAATACCCAGTCTGGAAAAAGGAGGAGGTGGAATTACACCTCACTCGTGCTTGGAATTGGATGGAGCGAAAAGGACTGATCGAGCAATCGCCAGGGATCAACGGCCAACACGGCTGGAAGATGCTCACGGACGAAGGCGAAGCAATTGCGCAAGGTGCACACATTGAAGACATTCGGGCAAAGCAAGAGTTCCCGCGAGCGCTCCTCCACAATGCGATCATTGCCAAATGCGAGAAATTGTTTTGGTCGGGACATTACCCGGAAGCTGTTGAGTTGAGCTTTAAGATCGTGCGCGACCGGCTGCGGGAGCTTACCGGTTATGAAAAAGGTTCGGAAGCTTTTGGCAAAGGAAAGCTGCATGTTAAAGGCGCTATCGCGCTCCATGTGGACGAGGATTTCAATGCAGGCGTCAAGTTCCTGACAATGGCTATCGACATGTTTCGAAACGAAAAGACCCATACTGCGGAAAGGGGTATCGATAATCCTGCAAAAGCCCTTCAATATTTGATTTTAAGTAGCCTCGCTATGCGTCTACTCGACAGCGGCGAAACTCAATAGAAGTCGTCGCCTCCAACAACAGTTCTTCGTTTCCGCACCGCATGCCAAGGCGCTGCGCGCGATCTCTCAAAAGGGCGCGATTTTCGGGCCAAAATCCGCGTTCCGAAAATCTTGATTAATGACACAAAACTGCTCCGCCAGAGTCAGCGCGAGGCGCGGGGCCGTGAACGTCCGCTCCTGGCGCAAAGCGGCCATCCCGCCCGCTAAAAGTTTCCGTTGTCCACCCAAAGCCCAATTTCAAATTGAACACCCTGCCGCCTGGCGGCCGGTTGCGTCTCAGGCCAAATGTCGGCATGTAGAGCGCAAACACCTCCCCCTTGATGGGGGAGGTCGATCGCCGCAGGCGATCGGGTGGGGGCGCCAACCCAAGTATCGGGCGGGGCACCCCAACCCC
>JALHNR010000415.1 GCA_022843525.1 Methylocystis sp.
CGTCCGCTCTCGCACGGCTGCGTGCGGCTCGCGGTTCCCAACGCGCGGCAGCTCTTCGGTTGGGTTGAAAAGCACGGGGCGACGATCGAAATCACCGGCGGCGCCCCCCGCGCAGCCGGCCGCCAGGAGGCGGAGCGCCAGGAGGGCGGGCGCCGAGCGGCCGAACGCCCGCGCATGACGCGGCGACCGCGCCCTGCTTACGAAGAGCCATACTTTGGCTCCGGCATGGAGAGCTTCTCCCCTTACTAGGCCTGCCGGATCCCTTAGCGCCCGCCGTTGCATCTGAGCAACACTCTCGGACTGAATCGAAATGGATGCCGCGGCGCGTTTGCGGGGCTCCTTATTAACGGGTAATGCTCGGATTTCTGGCGCTTGTTGTTGACGAGCAGAGTAGAGACATTGACGACATCCAAAACCCCCCTTCTCGACCGCATCGCCTCCCCCGAAGATCTGCGTAAGCTCCGTCCCAGCGAGCTCAAGCAGGTCGCGGAGGATTTGCGGCGCGAGACGATCGACGCCGTGTCCGTGACCGGCGGCCATCTTGGCGCGGGCCTTGGCGTCGTCGAACTGACGGTCGCTCTGCATTATGTCTTCGACACGCCACGGGACAAGGTGATCTGGGACGTCGGTCACCAGACCTATCCCCACAAGATCCTCACCGGCAGGCGCGACCGCATCCGCACGCTGCGCATGGGCGGCGGCCTGTCCGGCTTCACCAAGCGCGCCGAAAGCGAATATGACGCCTTCGGCGCCGGCCATTCCTCGACGTCGATCTCAGCGGGACTCGGCATGGCCGTGGCGCGGGATCTCGCCGACGGCGACAATCACGTCGTTGCGGTGATTGGCGACAGCTCGATGTCGGCCGGCATGGCCTATGAGGCGTTGAATAACGCCGGGGCGCTGCACTCTCGCCTGATCGTCATTCTGAACGACAATGACATGTCGATCGCCCCGCCCACGGGCGCCATGTCCGCCTATCTCGCCCGCCTAGTTTCGGGCGGCGCCTACCGCTCGATCCGTGAGGCCGCCAAACAGCTCGCCAGCCATTTGCCGCGCTTCATCTACGACAAGGCCCGCAAGGCCGAGGAGTTCTCGCGCAGCTTCATCACCGGCGGCACGATGTTCGAGGAGCTCGGCTTCTATTATGTCGGGCCGATCGACGGACACAATCTCGACCACCTGCTGCCCGTCCTCAAGAACGTCCGCGACAAGGACGACGGGCCTGTCCTGGTTCACGTCGTCACGCAGAAGGGCAAGGGATTTGGGCCGGCGGAGGAATCGGCCGACAAATGCCACGCCGTCAACAAATTCGACGTCGCGACGGGCATCCAGATCAAGCCCAAGGCCAATGCGCCGACCTACACGAATATTTTCGCCAAGGCGCTGATCGCCGAAGCCGAACATGACGACAAGATCGTCGCCATCACCGCGGCGATGCCGTCCGGCACCGGCCTCGACATTTTCGGCAAGGCTTTCCCGCATCGTACCTTCGACGTGGCCATCGCCGAGCAGCACGCCGTCACCTTCGCGGCGGGCCTCGCCTGCGAGGGCTATAAGCCCTTCTGCGCGCTCTACTCGACCTTCCTGCAGCGCGGCTATGATCAGGTCGTTCACGATGTGGCGATCCAGAACCTGCCGGTGCGCTTCGCTATCGACCGCGCCGGGCTCGTCGGCGCCGACGGTCCGACCCACGCCGGCGCATTCGATCTCGCCTATCTCGGCTGTCTGCCGGGATTCGTCATCATGGCGCCCTCCGATGAGGGCGAGTTGATGCATATGGTGGCGACGGCGGCGGCCTATGACGACGGCCCGAGCGCCTTCCGCTATCCGCGCGGCGAGGGGCTCGGCGTCGACCTGCCGGAACGCGGCGAAGTTCTCGAGATCGGCAAGGGCCGCATCTTGCGTGAGGGCTCGAAGGTCGCGATCCTCTCGCTCGGCACGCGCCTTGCGGACTCCCTGAAGGCGGCGGCGGAGCTTGAAGATTACGGCGTCTCGACCACCGTCGCGGACGCCCGCTTCGCCAAGCCCATCGACCGTGACCTGCTGCGCCGGCTCGCCGCCAATCACGAGGCGCTTATCGTCGTCGAAGAAGGATCCATCGGCGGTTTTGGCGCGCAGATCTTTCAGGCGCTCTCCGAAGATGGGATGCTGGACGGCGTGCGCGGCGCGTTCAAATTCCGCAGCATGACCCTGCCCGACGCCTATATCGATCATGACAAGCATGAGTTGATGATCGCCAAGGCGATGCTCGACAGCAAGGCGATCGTCGGCAAGGCGTTGGAGCTCTTGGGCGATGAAAAGAGCGCGGCGCGGGTGATGATCGCCTGAGGCGCGCGCCACCCCTCTTGGTTTGGGAGAGGGCGGCGCTCGGGATTTTCCATTGAGTGCGCCGATGATTTTTGTCGCCTCCGCCGCCGACGCGCCGTCGACGCCCGGCGCCTATGCGCTGGCGTTGCGCCTCGACGCGCCGCTCGACGTTCGCATCGGGAAAATCTCAGCGACGCTTCCCGCCGGCGATTATCTCTATTGCGGCTCGGCGCGAGGCCCCGGCGGACTGCGGGCGCGCCTTTCGCGGCACTTGCGGCCGCAAAAGCGCGCCCACTGGCATGTCGACCAGATTACCGCCGTAGCAAGTCTGCTCGGTGCCTTTGTCGAGGAACAGGGCGACGAATGCGCCCTCAACGCCGCGCTCGCCGATCTGCCAATCCCGATCGCCGGCTTCGGCAGTTCGGATTGCCGCCGCTGCGCCGCGCATTTGCGATTCCTGCCAAACGGCGCGGCTCTTCCTTCCCGGTGGGAAAATGCTAGGAAGGCGGCACGTTTTACCTAAGAGCGAGTCGCAGAGAGCGGCCGAACTCTCGCTAGAGGCGCGGGCGACCGATCCCGCGGCCAATCAGGCTTATGTCCAAAGACGAAATCAAAACCAAAGTTGAGGCGCGCGCGCCGCGCGGGCTCGCCGACCGCGAGGCGGGCGAACTCGCCGCCACGGGCCGGATGCTCGACGTCATACGCGAGGTCTACGAGCTCTACGGCTTCGAGGCGCTCGAGACGCCGGCGATCGAATATACGGACGCGCTCGGCAAGTTCCTGCCCGATCAGGATCGGCCCAATGAGGGCGTCTTTTCCTTTCAGGACGACGACGAGCAATGGCTGTCGCTGCGCTACGATCTGACCGCGCCGCTGGCGCGCTTCGTCGCGCAGAATTTCGACCGGCTGCCGAAGCCCTATCGGTCCTATCGCGTCGGCCACGTCTACCGGAACGAGAAGCCGGGGCCGGGGCGGTTTCGTCAGTTCATGCAGTTCGACGCCGATACGGTCGGCTCCGCCTCCCCCGCGGCCGACGCCGAGATCTGCATGATGGCCGCGGACGCCATGGAGCGCTTAGGGATCGCGCGCGGCGACTACGTCATCAAGATCAACAGCCGCAAGGTGCTCGACGGCGTGATGCAGTCGATCGGCCTTTCCGGCGAGGAGAACGCGGGCCGCCGCCTCGTCGTGCTG
The DNA here is from genome assembly GCA_022843525.1 of Methylocystis sp. Lineage (GTDB taxonomy): Bacteria > Pseudomonadota > Alphaproteobacteria > Rhizobiales > Beijerinckiaceae > Methylocystis. The sequence goes on from JALHNR010000415.1 coordinate 3,502, forward strand.
CGCGCCATCGACAAGCTCGACCGGCTGGGTCCCGACGGCGTCCGGCAGTTGCTCG
>JALHNR010000416.1 GCA_022843525.1 Methylocystis sp.
ATGCCCGCGCCACGTCGTCTTTTGCGAGCTGCCGAAGACCTCGACAGGAAAGATTCGCAAATATGTTCTGCGCGAACGCGCTCGTGAAATCTGGCCGGCGAGCGCGACGGCGGCGTCCCTTTAGGAGGAAAAGAACGGCCTTAAGGAGGAAAAGAACGGCCTTAAAAAGGAGAGAAGCCAGCAGTCTTGACGACTGCCGGCTTCGCGTCGGGGGCGGAAGGCCGAAACTTTCCGCGCCCCGCTATGTCGCTTGATTCTAGAAGAAGAGTCCGAGGCAGCCGCCAGCCAGACCGCCGACGACAGCCGCCGCGATCGTGTTGGGGATGCCGCCCAGCGCGACGGAGGCGAGACCGCCGAGGATCACGGCGCCGATGCCAGCGAAGATGTAGGTGTTCGTGGTGATTTCGAGTTCTTTCTCAGCCATCGTTCTTCACTCCTCTTATTTCGTTCCCTGAGTTGCGCCTTGTCCGACGGCGCATTCTCATCCCATGGGCGCGTCATTTCGACGCAGGCCGGAGGTTAGCACAAGTTGGCGCTGAGTCAATTGCGCATGCGACAGGATGTCGCGCATGTAACCAAATGATAAACAAGAATGTTCGGGGATTGATGCGATTTGCGCCATTCAGTAGCCGAAAAGAAATTTCGATTTCAATGCGCTTCTGCGGCGGTTTCGGTCGCGGAGCGCTCGCTTCAATTCGTTTTCGTCGAACACGGACGTTATACCCCCTGCCGATGACAAAAAAGAACGCTGACGTCGATTCCGTCGATCCCGTGGCGCGCAAACCGGATCGCGGTTTGAAAGCCATTCTCTCTCCGCTTCGGCCCTTGCTGCCCTATGCGCTGCGCTACAAGCGAACGATCGTGTTTGCTTTTGTCGCGCTCCTCGTGGCCGCGGGCGCGACGCTTACGTTGCCGCTCGCCGTGCGGGGCATGATCGACCACGGCTTTTCGGCTGACAGCGCTGGCGCGGTGAACGCCTATTTCGGCGCCATGATAGCAGTCGCCGCGATGCTCGCGATCGCGTCCGGCACGCGCTACTATTTCGTCATGACGCTCGGCGAGCATGTGGTCGCTGACCTGCGCGCCGATCTCTTCAAACATCTCACAGCTCTCGACGCCGCCTTCTACGACACCGCGAAGACGGGCGAGCTTCTCTCCCGGCTGACCGCCGACACGACACAGTTGAAGTCCGCCTTTGGCTCGTCGGCGTCCGTCGCGCTGCGCAATCTCTTCATGTTCTTCGGCGCGATCATCATGATGGTGGCGACCAGCCCCAAGCTTGCCGGTATGACGCTCGCGGCTATTCCCATCATCGTTCTGCCGATCATCGCGTCAGGCCGGGCCGTGCGCCAGCGCTCCCGCTCCGCCCAGGACACTCTGGCGCAGGCTTCCGCCTATGCCGGGGAAAATCTCTCGGCCGTGCGCGCCATGCAGGCGAACGGCGCGCAGGCGTCCACGACGGCGCGGTTCACGCGCGCGGTGGTGGCCGCTTATGAGGCGGCGCAGGCCGCGACGCTGCTTCGCGCCATCGTAACCGCCGGCGCCATTCTGGTCGTTTTCACGAGCGTTGTCGGCGTGCTCTGGTTGGGAGCCCAGGACGTGCTCGCGGGACATATGACGTCGGGCGTTCTGTCCCAGTTCGTTCTCTACGCGGTGCTTGGCGCGAGCTCGCTCGGCGAGCTCACTCAGACCTGGAGCGAACTCTCCGCGGCCGCCGGCGCCGCCGGCCGCATCGCCGAAATTCTCGCCATTCAACCGCGCATCGTGGCCCCGGCGCACCCGACTCCGCCGCCGGCGCGCTGGCAGGGACGCATCGCCTTCGACCATGTGCGCTTCGCCTATGCGACGGCGCCGGAGAAGCCTGCCTTGCAGGATTTCTCGCTTGTTGTTGCGCCCGGCGAGCGCGTCGCGCTGGTCGGGCCGTCCGGCGCGGGCAAATCGACAACCTTTGCGCTGCTCCTTCGCTTCTATGACGTGGATTCGGGTTCCATCACTCTGGATGGGGTCGACCTGCGCGATCTTGATCCCGTGGCGCTGCGCAGGGCCATCGCGCTCGCGCCGCAGGATCCGGTGATCTTCGGGCTCTCCGTCGCTGAAAATATCGCCTATGGCCGCGACGACGCGTCGAGCGGAGAGATTGTCGCCGCGGCGAAGCGCGCCCAGGCGCACGACTTCATCATGGCGCTGCCGATGGGCTACGACACGCTGCTCGGCGAGCGCGGCGTCACGCTGTCGGGCGGGCAGCGCCAGCGTCTCGCCATCGCCCGCGCAATCCTCGCCGACGCGCCGGTGCTGCTCCTGGACGAAGCCACCTCGGCGCTCGACGCCGAGAACGAGGCTTTGGTGCAGGCGGCGCTGCATGACGTCATGCAGGGGCGCACGAGCCTCGTTATCGCCCATCGTCTCGCGACGGTGTTGGAAGCCGATCGAATCATCGTGATCGACGAAGGCCGCATCGTCGAGCAGGGCACGCACTCGAGTCTGACCGCCGCCGGCGGCCTTTATGCACGGCTTGCCAAACTGCAGTTCGACACGGACCGCGCCGGCGCCGCCGCCTGAGCGCGTGGATGTGGCTTATTCGCTGGAACGGATGCGCTCGATCGTGGCTTTCAGCAGACTAATCGCCTCGTCCTTATCGGCTTTCAGGAGATCGACGTCGACGCATAGGCCCTCACGCTCCTCGTGAATGACCTCCGTCATGGACGGCGCCTTTTTGCCGGTCGCTTTATAGGTGCGGATCGGGCCGCTGACGCCCTTCACATGAAGCGGAGATTGTTCTTCGACTTCGATCGCGTCGCTCACGAGCGTCATCGTCTCGTGAGAGATGAGAATTGCGCCCGGCGCGGCCGACTGCTCAAGTCGAGCGGCCACATTCACCTGATGACCGACGATAGTGTAATCCATCCGCTCCTGGCTGCCGAAATCGCCGACGGTGCAATAGCCGGTGTTGACGCCGATGCGGATCTGGAATCTCTGGTCCAAGCCTTGTTCGCGCCATCGGCGCTCCAATTGTCGGGTCATCGCCTGCATGTCGAGCGCCATAAGAATGCACGCCACGGCGTCTTCCTTGACGCCGCGCGTCTCCGGGTCGCCGAAGAAAATCATGACCGCGTCGCCGATATATTTGTCGATGGTGGCGCCATAGGCCAGCGCGAGGTTCGCCATTTCATTGAGAAAATCGTTCAGCATGCGCGTGATGTCTTCGGATTCCAGCCGCTCGGCCATTTCGCTGAAGCCGACGACATCGGAAAAAAAGATCGTCAGCTTCTTCCGCTTCGCTGAAATGGACGCGACGGTTTTGTTCTTGAAAAGCGTGCCGTAGAGCTGCGGCGAAAGATATTTCGAGAGGCGCGCCGACAGTCTTTCGAGTTCCGTATTTCTCTCTTGGAGCGCCTGGGTTCGTTGCGTCACGAGCGCGTCGAGCGTCCGTTCGCGATCGAGAAAGTCGAGCGCCATTTTCTTGAAGACGCGCGCCAACTGTCCCACTTCGTCGGTGCGCTCCTCGACATCCGACAATTCGCCGGCCGAAAAGGCTCTGCGCTCGACATTATGCG
>JALHNR010000417.1 GCA_022843525.1 Methylocystis sp.
GAAATTAACCCGAGTTCGAGCCCTGTCGCCTGAAGTCGATCAAGCTCATCGCGAGCGCCTAGTGAAACAGCGCGGCGGTTTTGAGGAGCGTCGTCCAGACCCCCCAGGCGAGGGGGACGCCGACGGCGGCCCAGGCGAGAACAAGCAGCAATGATCCGCCCTTTGAGCCGGGCAGCGCGCGCCCGGCGGCCGGCGGACCGGCGTCCGTCGCCGTCGGCTCCAGCGCCTCTTCGACAAAATCCTCAAAATCGGCGTGGGTTTCGTCTTCTTCCTTGAGGACTTCAGCGACCGTGACGTGCTTTTGCGCCGCGACCTCTTCGTCGCTCATGTAATATTTCTCTGCGCAGGGCCGCACGAGCAGATTGCAGACGAGGCCGCAGAGCAGCAGGCCTGCGAGCACATACATCGTCTGATTATAGGCGGCCTCGCGCGGCGCGCCGACGCTCAGCTGATATTCGCGAATGTAATTGACGAGCACGGGTCCGAGCACGCCCGCCGTCGACCAGGCGGTCAGCAGCCGGCCATGGATGGCGCCGACATGATGCGTGCCGAAGATGTCGGCGAGATAAGCGGGAATGGTCGAAAAGCCACCGCCATACATGGTGATGATGACCGCAAAGAGCAGGACGAAGAGGCCGACCATGCCGCCCTTCGCCGCGAAGGGTTCCGCCGAATACAGCGCGATGCCGACGACGAAAAAAATCGCGTAAGTGAGTTTGCGGCCGAATTTGTCGGAGGCCGAGGCCCAGCCGATGCGCCCGCCGATGTTGCACAGGCTCAAGAGGCCGGTGAAGCCCGCCGCAATAGCGGCGATCTGCCTTTTCTGATCGGGGGCGAGCTGATCAAAACCGATGTCCAGACCGATCAGCCTGCCGCCGAAGACTTCCTGCAGCATCGGCGAGGCCATGCCCAGAACGCCGATGCCGGCGGAGACGTTGAGACAGAGCACGGCCCACAGCAGCCAGAACTGCGGCGTCCGCCATGCGACGTCGAGATGGACGTGGCGATGCGTCACCATGGCGTTCTTGGCCGCCGTTGGCGGCGTGAAGCCTTCCGGCGCCCAGCCTTCAGGCGGCACCCGGTAGCTGAGCGCGCCGGCGACCATGAAGGCGAAATAGATCGCCGCGAGCGTCACGAAGGTCTGCCAGACGCCCGGCGAAGCCGGCGTGGCATAGAAGCCCATCAGCCGGTCGGCGAGCGGCGCGCCGATCATTGCGCCGCCGCCAAAGCCCATGATCGCGAGACCGGTCGCGAGGCCCCGCCGGTCGGGGAACCATTTGATGAGCGTCGAGACCGGCGAGATATATCCAAGCCCCAAGCCGATGCCGCCGATCACGCCGGAGCCGATCCACAACATCCAGATCTGATGGAGATAGACCCCGAGCGCCGAGATGAGCAGGCCGCCGCACCAGCAGCAGGCCGCCGCGAGTCCGGCCTTGCGGGGCCCGGCCGTCTCCAACCAATGGCCGAAGACCGCCGCCGAGGAGCCCAGAAACACGAAGAACAGCGTGAATGTCCAGCCCAGCCAGCTGATCTTCCAGTCGCAATCGGTGGCGATAAGCGTCGCGAAAAGACCGAGCGTCTCTGGGCATTCCTTCGGCTGCGCGCCGCCGACAACGCGCGACAGCGGCAGCCAGAAGACGGAAAAGCCATAGGCCATGCCGATGCACAGATGTATGGCGAGCGCCGCCGGCGGCACGAGCCAGCGATTGAATGTCGGCGCAGCGACGGTTCGATCCCGGCTGAAGAAATCGGGTCGGGCGATGGCGTCAGCAGTCATTAAACTTCCGGGCTTGCTTTGTAGGTGGGTTATTGCGCATGCGCGGCGCGCGGCACAAGCCCGCACAGGCCGGATGGCCTGCCGGAGTGAGACGGTGGACGCCGTCATCGGATTCAACGCGCGCACGTGGGGGGCGAGGCGGCCGGAACGGCCTCTGGTCGCCCCCGATCGTTCAAACAGAGCCGCCTTGAAGCGCCGGCGTCGCTGTTCAATTCCGTTCAATGGACGTTCTCGCCGCGTCGCGTAGAGCGCGGCGGGATTCATCCCGCACATAGGACATATGCCCGCCGGGCAGAACAACGAACTGCACGCGCGAACGATCGCCAAACGCGGGAAGCTGATCCAGCAAGAGTTTGGTGGCGAAATAGGGCGTCACGAGGTCGGTGATCCCATGCACGATGAGAACCTTGAGCCGCGGATCGAGCGCCAAAGCTTCTCGAAGATCTGAGACGGCTTCCGCGTTGAGTCGCCCGCCGCGGCCATAATCCCATTGATGCGCGACTTGCGAATTGAGAATTTCGTAGCGTGCGTCATTTATTGGCCACTCCAGCTTTTCCGTCACGATCCGGCTCATGGCGGCGCCCAGCGGCGCGCGCAGCGCGTCTAGCACCGGGTCGGCCCAGCCGCTGTCTTGCGAAAAGGGCGCGGGGTCGAAGCCGGCGACGTCGCCATCATAAGCGCTCAGAATACGTTGGTCGTCGCGCATCCGCTGGCGGATGAACGTCTTGACGTCCACACGGCCGCCGAGCTGGGACGCCGTCTTGCCATCGAGACCTGTGAATTGCGCGACTCTGGCGCTCAGCCGCGACAGGGCTTCGGCGTCGCGCACCCCTTTGAGCAGATCGGTCAGATAAGCGCCTCCGGCATATTCCTCGACGTCGGCAACCGCGGCTCTGTCCTTAGCGCCGCGCGTGACGGCTGCAAACGAGGGCAAGTTAGCGGCGTAGGACAGAAGACTGCGCCCGTCCAACCAGGTGAAGTCGAGGACCGGCGAGATGAGAATGAGACCTGTCACCCCAACGTTTTCGCGCTCTCGCAGCGCGTGCACCAGTTTGACGGCGCGAAAACTCCCATAGCTCTCACCGACAAGATATTTGGGCGAGGCAAGGCGTCGGTGTGTCGTCAGCCATTTGCGAATGACCACGGCAAGCGCGTCGGCATCGCCTTGGACCGAGAAGAATCGCTTCCTGAGATCCTCGCCGTCGCCAAGGATTTTGCTGTAGCCCGCGCCCGGCGGATCAACGAACACCAGATCGACGAAATTCAGCCAGCTCTCGGCGTTCTCGACGATGGTGGGCGGCGCCGATGGCGAGAGCGGGTTGGCCATCTGAAGCCGCCATGGCGACAGCGCCCCCAGGCCCAGCCAGGCGGAACCCGCGCCGGGTCCGCCATTGAAGACGAAAGCGACCGGCCGCATGAGCGATTCCGCGCCCGCGCGTTCATAGGAAACATAGGCGACATCGGCCTGCGGCGCGTCATTCTGGGCGTCCCGCAGATGCACGGCGCCCGCGCGCGCCGTGAACGCCAACCTCTCGCCGTTGAGCGTGACGGTATGGTTGGTGACGACCTCCGCCGGCAGGCCCCGTGACGGGGCGGATCGTTCGTCCGCGCTTTTCTTTCCCGCGGCCGCATCGTCCGCCCGGCAGGGGAAGCAGCCGCCCGCGACGAGCGCGACAAGCAAGAATATCCATCGAACTGGCGGCTTACGCGTCATGCTTCCTCGCTCAGGGCGCGTCCAACGCTAACGGGGCTTCCG
>JALHNR010000418.1 GCA_022843525.1 Methylocystis sp.
TGCTCTTCCGATCTTTTCCGCGCGAATTCTTTTCGCGCGAGAGACTGACGCCGATCGTCGCGGCGCCGCGGGCTTTTCATGCGGCGCTCGCCTCAAAAGCGCTGCTGATCACCGCGGCGATGATCGGGTTCTTTTTCGCCGGCGTTCCGCCCGCCAAAGCGGCGATCGTCGCCGGCGGGCTGCTGCTGCTCACGCGCCGCATCGGTTCGAAGAAAATCTACAACGAAATCGACTGGCCGCTGCTTTTGATGTTCGCCGGACTCTTCATCGTCGTGGGCGCCTTCGACAAGGTGGTGCTGACGCCAGGAGAGATCGCGGACGTCGGACGGCTCCATCTCGATGACGCCTCGACGCTCGCGCTCATTTCCGCCGTGCTGTCCAACATCGTCAGCAATGTGCCGGCGGTCCTCGCGCTGAAACCCTTCATCGTCGGACTGAGCGATCCGAGGCGCGCCTGGCTGATCGTGGCGATGGCCTCGACGCTCGCCGGCAATTTCACGCTTGTCGGCTCGATCGCCAATCTCATCGTCGTCGAGCGTGCGCGCGCGCTGGGCGTCACGATCGGCTTCTGGACCTATTTTAGGGTCGGCGCGCCGCTGACCCTCGCGACGATCGCGCTCGGCCTGTGGAGGCTGTAGGGGCGCTACGCCTCCTCCCCGCTTTCTTCCGCCGCGCGGCCCGATATGCGCCGGCGGGTATGCTCGCGCCGGATCTTTCGATTGCGCTCCGCATGCCGCGCGCGCGTCTTATCGTCGGACGGCTGCAGCAGCTTGCGAAACTCGTCGCGCTTTTCGTGGATCGAGGCGATGACGAAGCCCATCGGCACGCCGATATCGACGAGCACGGTTTCGGCGAGCTGCAGGCTGGCTTCGACCGTTTCGGGAATCGCGTCGGTCGCGCCAAGCTTGTAGAGTTCGGTGGCGTGGTCGGCGTCGCGCGCCCGCGCGACGATGGTGAGATCGCCGCGGATTTCATGCGCCAGACGGACGATCTCTCCGGCGGCGTGAACATTTTCGATGGTCACGACGAGCGCGCGGGCCTGCGCCACGCCGCAACGCATCAGGAACTCGCGCCGCGTCGCATTGCCCCAGTAGATTTCGACGCCGTCCTCGCGCCCCGCGGTCACCAGCGACACGACGTTTTCGACGGCGACGAAGGGGATGTCATGGCGCTTCAGCATTTCGCCGACAAGGCTGCCGATTCTGCCATAGCCGACGATCACGACGCGGTCCCCGGCGATTTCAGCCGCCGGCGCGAGATCCGCATAAAGCTGTTCGTCCTCGGCTTCCGTCGCCCGCGGGACAAGAGCGGCGCCGATCCGGCCAAGAAGGGGAATGGCGAAAATGCTGATCGTGACGACGATCATCGCGTCGGCGCCATAGTGACCCGGCAGCACGCCGACGGCCATCGCCGAGGTCAGCAGCGCGAAGGCGAATTCGCCGCCCGGCGCCAGCAGCAGCGACGCCTCGGCTGAGGGGCGCCATTCGACGCCAAAGAGCCGCGCGAGAACGAAGATGATCGCGCCCTTAACCGCGATCAGCCCGGCGGCGTAAATGAAGATCGGAACGGGATCCGCGGCGACGGCGCCCATGTCGAGACCGGCGCCGACCGAAACAAAGAAGAGCCCGAGCAACAGGCCCTTGAACGGCTCGATCGTCACCTCGACCTCGCGCCTGAACTCCGTCTCCGCCAGCAGCAGCCCGGCGATGAAGGCGCCAAGGCCCATGGAGAATCCGGCGGCCGCCGAAAGCGCCGCCTCGCCGATGACGACGAGAAGGCAGGCGGCCATGAACAGTTCGGTCAGCTGCACAGCCGCGACCATGCGAAACAGCGGACGCAGCAGCAGCCTGCCGATGAAGATCAGCGCGCCCATGGCGAGGAAGGCGCGCCCAAACGCCCACGCCGCCTGTTCGCCCGTGAAGCCGCCGTTCTTGGCTTCGGCGAGCGCGGAAACCAGGAAAAGCGCCGGCGCAACGGCAAGGTCCTGAAACAACAACACCGAGAACGCGACGCGTCCGGACGTTTTGTTCAGCCGCCGCGCCTCGGCGAGCACCGGCAGGACGACCGCGGTCGACGACATGGCGAGGGCGATGCCCATCAACATCGAGGGCCCGAATTCGACGTCAAAATGATAGTAGCCGACAGCCGCGAGCACGCTTGCACACACCATGACCTGCGCGAGCCCCAGCCCAAAGACGAGCCGTCGCATGCGGGCGAGACGCTCCCAGGACAGTTCGAGGCCGATCATGAACAGCAGAAAGACCAGCCCGAATTCAGCGAGATTGGAGACGCCCTCGACATTGGTGATGGTGAAAATGCGCGCCCATTCATGATCGCCCGCCCAGCGGCCGAGCCCGAACGGCCCAAGCACGACGCCGGCGAAGAGAAAGCCCAGCACCGGCGAAATCTTGATGCGATGAAACAGCGGAACGACGACCCCCGCCGTGGCGAGAAAAACCAGCGCCTCGCGATAGGATTCAAGATGGATGGAGCTCGTCATGCCGCCTCATTGCTCGCGCGCTGGTGCTTGGCGAAGGATAAATGGGTCACGCGGCGATTGGCGATGGAAACAGCAAGAGTCGCGCCGCCGGGCGAGCTTAGGGAAGCCCGACCGGCGCGACCATGGCGCTGCTCGCGAGATCAGTCCGATTGACGACGGGATTCTATCCGATTCGCTTTTGGACGCGGCGCTTTTCTCAGCCGCCGCGCTCGAGCTAGGCCGCCATGCCTGGTTGAAGTGCTGACCGGTCTCTGGCCGCACGAGGCGTCATGAACGGAGCTGATGAATTCAACTAGAGCCCCAGCAATCGCTCATAGACCTGCAGCGTGGCGCGCTGCATCTCCTCGACCGAAAAACGCTCCTGCACGTTTTGGCGCGCCCGCAGCGCCAGGTCGTCATGCGCCGAGGCCTGCAGGCTCAGCGCCTCTGCGATGGCGTCCGCCAACGCGACCGGATCGCCGGGCGGGGTCCGCCAGCCCGTCGCAAGGTGGCGCGGGGTCTGCGGCGGCGCCAGGACGATCTCCGGCGCGGCGCCGATATCGGAAATGATCACCGGCGCCCCCATCGCCTGCGCTTCGACGGCGATCCGCCCGAACGCCTCCGGCTCCGTCGCCGGCGCGACGATGACGGCGGCGGCCATATAGGCGGCGGGCATGTCTTCGCAGTAGCCGGCGTTGCGAACGACGTCGCTCAGGCCGGCGTGCTCGATCTGCGTTTCGAGGGCGCGGCGCGTGGAGTCGCTGTGCGCGTCGCCGACGAAAATGACGCGCAGATCGCAGATTCCTTGCTTGATCAGCCGCTTGGTCGCCTCGACCAGAACCGAATGGCCTTTGCGCGCCGAAAGCCGCGACGGCAGCAGCACGACACGATCATGCGCCGCGACGCCCCACGCCGCGCGCAGGCGTTCGACGCGACGCCGGTCGACGGCCGCGGGCGCGAAGGCGCGCAGATCCGCGCCGCGCGGGATGACCACAATCCGCTCCGCGCTTTCCGGATGCAATTCTCGAATGCG
>JALHNR010000419.1 GCA_022843525.1 Methylocystis sp.
GCCTCCGGCCTCCAACCTGCCGCTGTCGCTTCCGCCACGGAGCAGAACATACGTTCTTCGGCGCCCGAGATGGTGACCCGGGCGTAGTCGCGACTGCCGGGTACGTGGAAGATTTTCTCGCCCTTGCGGTTGACGTTGCCCTTGATGGCGCAGTCCTTGGACGGCGTCGGCGCGTCCTTTGACGCCGGCTCGGCGTAAGCGGCAGAGTTGGGAAGCGGCCGGGAAACATTCCATAGCTGCTGGAAGCGCGCCTCGAAGGACTTCGCCGCAGACGGGTCGTGTAGAACGACGAGATCATTATCCTGCTGCTTGAGCCCGGAGGCCGACAGGTTGGCCGACCCCGACCGAAGAAGGCGCCCGTCGATGGCATAGGACTTCAGGTGCATGTATGCGCCCGCCGGTTTCATCCGGACATCGTCGGCAATGGAGCGAAGCCGGTCGAGCGCGTGCCGCTGGCCTGGGTCTAGGACGATGCGGAGGGCGACCCCGCGCCGGCGCGCCTCGATCAACGCGTCGACGACGGCCCAGTCCGTGAGCGAGTAGACCGCCATGTCGATCTTCGCGCGCGCCAAGCGGATCAGGTCGACGTCGATGCGCTCAAGGTTTTCATCAGGCGCGTAGTAGATTTCCACATCGCCGGCGCGCACGGGCAAGGAGCCGATGCCGCACAGGAAAGCGGCGCCAACAACGATCCGAAACCAGCGCCGGTGGATCACTGCCAATGGCTCCAGACGATAAAAATAAGGACGACGATGGCCGAGCCGATCGATGTGAATACAACCCGCCAGTTATAGCGCTCGCGGAATGGAAGCTGCCGCCAGCGCGCTTCCTCGTCGTCTTCTCGGTTTTGTTGTCCTCGCCAATCCATTGACGTATCCTTTGACGAGCAGATCCCGACCCGCCTCCACACGACGAAGTCACAATGGCAGGCGTGTTGTGGGAGCGGCAAGTCAGGACGACGGCTCCAATTTGTCACCGAAATCCAAAATATTTTCGCTGCACGCGGTCAACCATCTTCATCGCCTTCTTGCTCAACCGACGCAGCGCCACCCAGCGCGTCATAGCGACGCGACGCCAACCACTGAAGACGCAAGGCCTGTGTCAGCAATACGCGTCGTAATCCACCCTGGACCTTTCGCTCGGAGATCACCTGAGCAAGCCGCGAAATAATGAGCGCTCTTCGAGCGATCCGAAAATCGGGATGTGATCGGAGCTCGTAAACGCGATCGGAAACGATTCTCGCGCGCAAAGATCGGGGCGCTTCGACGACGAGCGACCCAGGCGGTGGATCCTTCTCGTTCAGGATCGCTTTGAACTCTGACCGATCAACCGCGCGCTGCGTGATCAATCGCTCCAAAGCATCCAGGTGCTTGCGCGCGTCAGCATCCTTGCCACTTGTCTCCTGATATTGTGGCAGCGGCCAGACCTCGATTTCGAGCACTTCGAACGGGTCAAGCACTGACATGGCAACAGCATCAGTGCGTTGATTGGTCAGGTGACGACGAATGCGCGTGCGTAGCATCTCATTCGTCTGCCCAACATAGATCGGTTCGCCGTCATAATCGAAGAAGGCGTAGACGCCCCATTTGTAATTCCCGACACGGCGAGTCTGCCCCACGGCCTCTTCGAACGATGTATCCAGAAACCTCGCCAGATTGGCTCGCAGATCCTCAGTCTCGAACGGTGGAAAGTTTATGAAATCGGGATCGCGACGAGGAGCGGGCTCGTTCGGATTAGGCATGTCGGATCGCCGTCATGTCGGAGGAAGGCTCCACCACGCCTCCTCTTTCGATCGTGGTGCGCCGCATCGTCTCATCGCCGAGCGAGGCGATTTCGAAGCTGACATGATTAATCTCGTTATCGCGACCTCCAAAGCAGGAATGGAATGCAGCGAGGAGTTCGACGGTCAGCAGTGATTGCGCGCCGACTTTCGGCGCCTCAGCAGAGGGTATGGAAGACGGGAAAAGATAGATGCACGGCGGCGGCGCACAGAAAGGACCGATCACTGTCGTTCTGGCATCGCTCTCACCCAACAGCTTCGGACAGGCGCGTCCGATCGTTCCACACACCATATCCCAGATGACGAGGCCATCGACGCGCTGATTGCGCGCGATGATCTGAGCGCTTATGCGCGTATGAACCCCGGACCAGGCGTTGCGCCGCGGGTCGGCGCCGACATTGGTGCACAGGCTCCAAATGATAAATTCATCTGCGCCTTCCGGGCGCTCGAAAATTTTCGAGTTGTCGCCATCCAAACAGCCTTTCAGGTCGATGATTGCCGTTCGTCTGCTTGGTAGCGTCACAACATAGTCATGCAACACGCCGCGCTTGGCGCGGTCCCAGCCCGCGATGAAGCCTCGGTCCTCCATGTGATTGAGAACATGCTGGACGAACTCCCGCTTACCTCGCATCGCTGCGGCAAACTCTCCGCGCACCTGTTGAATAGCGCCGCGGAAAATCGGCGAGGCGTAGAAGTCTTTCTCCGCAAGCCCGTGGTCGCCGAGCTTATGCGCTTGGGTCTTGAGCACTTCAGCAAATTCTGCGATCTGCTGGCGCACGCTTGGGTCCTGCTCGCAAGGAATAACGCTCACGCGGCCTTCTCCGCCGGAGCGCACACGTCGAGAAGCGGTTCAAGCAGATAGCGCGCTAAATGCCGAACGACATCGACAGCGACGCCGTCGCCCGTCAAATGGTAAGCCTCGTTGTAATTTTTTGGCAGCTTATACGCGTCATCAAGTCCCATTAATCGGGCGGTCTCCCGCGACGAAATCAGGCGCGAACGAATCTTGTTTCCATCGACGACGACGATCGTCTGGCGGCTTGAACCGCCTGCGGGCGTCCGCAGACATCCCAAGATATCGTCAAACCGAATTTCCGCCCGTTGGACCTTGACGCCATTTTCGTCGAGGCGGGTGCGCTTATAGACCCCGCCCACCATCCGACGCCCCGAACGCTTGGCGGCTTCAACCTTCGCCTTGTTGACAGGCGACATCATCGCCAAAATTTGCTTGGTTTCAGCGGCGGTATGCCAGTCGACGCTCGAAGGATTTTCTTCGATGATATCGGCGAAAGAAATCTTGCGACGCGGCGGCGTCGGTAAATTCCACCACAGCATCTTCTTCCTGGCGCGGGAGGAAATGCCGTCAACAGCTCTGCGCAATCCCAGCGTATGAAATGGCTCGATTGGCTCCGGCGACAGGAGCGACGGGTCTATCGTCACATCGTCTCTTACGCCGATCACAAACAATCGTGGCCGGGATTGCGGCACGAACAGAGAGGCGTTGATGATCAAGGCGCCGTATCGATATCCGGCTTCGCCAAAGGTCTTGCAGATCGCTTCGAAATCTCGTCCGCCGTGGGAGGTCAGCGTGCCGCAAACATTCTCGATCGCGATAATCGTCGGCGCGCGATTGTCGTCGATCAGCCCCGTGATGACATCCCAGAACGGATAGAAGGTTCCAGAGCGCTCTCCCTTCAACCCGGCTCCGCCTCCGGCCAAAGATAAATC
>JALHNR010000420.1 GCA_022843525.1 Methylocystis sp.
GGCTTGGAGCGCCGCGCCAGCTTCTGTGGCGAAGCGGGCGGGGCGGTCGTCTTGGGGGGCGTGAACTGGCCTGTGCGTCATGGATCATCCTCCGTGACGCTCAGAATGCGTTCCCTCAAACGGATGAGGATAAGTATTTTATCCTTGAATAGGATTATTTTCCAGCTTACGGTTGCCCGCCACCCAGCTGGAGACCTCGATGTTTCTCGATCCGACGCTTATTCCGGGGCTTAGCGCCGCCGCGGCCGCCGCCGCAAAGGGCGCGCCCTTCGCCGATCTCTTTTCCCCTCGCCGCTCCCGCGCCTCGGTCGCGCGGGCGCGTCAGCTCGCCGTCTATCTCCACCATGTCGCGCTCGGCGCCAGCGTTTCGGCCTGCGCCAAAGCTTTCGCGCGCGACCGCGCCACTGTCCGTCACGCCTGCGCGACGATCGAAGATCTGCGCGACGATCCGTTGTTCGACGCCGGCGCCCGCCGGCTCGAAACCGCGCTGGCCGCGCAGCGCGACATGATTTGCGCCCTCCTCGCGCAAGGGAGCGCGCAATGAAGAAAAGCGCGGGAACCCCCACCCGGGAGGAAACCGGCCGCGCCATGCGCCGGCTGCTGCAGGCGCTTGCCGAGCCGGGGGCGCGCGGCGCGCTCAGCCCGCTTGACGCCTCGACGCTCGTCGTGCTCGTCGTGCGTAAAGGCGTCACCGTGGCGCGCGCGCGATTTGCGGCGGCCGCTTCCGACGCCGCGCTCGGCGAAGGGCTCGTGCGATGGGCGCAGGACGGCGGCGAGCGTCGGCTGGCGCTTACCGACGCAGGCCGCGCGCATCTGCGCCGCTTGTCCGCGCCCGACGTCGATCAGGCGGAGCCGTTTCGCGCCCAGCACGCATCCTATGCGCTGCGCCAGCTCGAAAAGGCCGCGCGGCCGACGCTCGTCAATGATGCGGAAAGTCCGCTCGCCTGGCTCGCGCGGCGAAAGGACCGCGACGGGCGAAGCTTTCTCGACGCCGCGCAGCTCGAAGCCGGCGAGCGCTTTCGCCGCGACATCGAGCAGGCGCAGCTCCTGCAGCGCGTGACCGCGAATTGGGAGGCGTCGATCAACGCCGCCCGCCGCGGCGCCGACGCGGGCGCTGTCTCCGAGGTTGCGATCGACGCGCGACGGCGCCTCGCGCGCGCCTTCGACGCGGCGGGGCCGGAACTGGCGGGCCTTTTGACCGACGTCTGCGGCTATCTGAAGGGGCTTGAGGTTGTCGAAAGCGAACGCGGCTGGCCGCCCCGCGCGGCGAAAGTCGTGCTCAAAATCGCGCTTGATCGATTGGCGCGCCATTACGGGCTGGCGGTCGAAGCGCGCGGCCGCGACCGCGCCGGTTCATTGCTGCATTGGGGCGCCGAGGATTACCGGCCGAGAGTGTGAGGCTTACCCTCCCCTTGAGGGGGAGGGTCGAAGCGCACAGCGCTTGGGGTGGGGTGACAAATGCGAAGGAAATGGATGTGAAGGAGGCCGTGGACACGACGCCCCACCCCGGCTGCCCGACTTCCTCCTCAAGTTCGTGGCCGGGAGTTACGCCGTGTGAATGGCTCGGCAGCCTTACGAAGGTGATGCCTGAATGTTTTCAGATATGCTTTGCGGTAGAAGCGCCTACTGCACTGGAGATTGGAATAAGGCGGTGGGAGTGCTTACTGCACTGGAGATTGGAATAAGATGGAAAGAAACGAAATTCATAACGCAGCTCACCTTTCGTGGTTTCAAACACAAGTCCATAAACCGCTAACAGTCTTTGTTCCAACATTGTATCGATATCTTCCTGAAGAATTTGTAGATGCTTTCTTCGAAACAGGCATATACATGGTTTCGAGCTTTAGCCAATTTCGGAAACATGCTGACGAACAGCAAGGCGACAGGGGTGAAGGAAGCTCCATGCTACTGATCAATGATCAGACGGCGGACCGGTCCTTCAGTGTCTTTTCCACCGTTGGACACAATGCATATGTTTCAAGTTTTACGACCAGAACAGAAAAACTATCAGCCTCTTTTGGCGACGCAGCCATTGAAGTATTTGAGCCCGTCGGTTTCTGCACTGAGATCGCTAACGAGATCCCCGGTTCCCTATCAATGATGATGGGGCAATGCATCTACGCCGATACGCGCATCCTCGAAAGTATGAAGCGCGGTCCCGAGATTTCAGAGTTCTTGGACGCCTCTGGGCAAGAGGTCTCTCTGGACAAAATGATGTCCAAAGCATCCGGGATTTCGGGTCCGAAGGAATTTTTCCTTAAGGAACGGAAGTATGAGGATCAAATGGAATTTAGGTTGGTTTGGGAGACTAACAAGCCAGTCATTGAACCGTTACTCGTGAAGATAAAGGAACCGCACCGCTTTTGCCGTCGCCTTTAGATGTGCGGGCGCTCGCACCTCAGCGACTCGAGCGTTCCAAAGGTGGCGTGTTCCGCCAGTTCGATGTCGTTTCAAGAAGGGAGGGTTGGGGAGGGGGCTTACGCCGCCATCGCCTCTTTGGCTTCCCTCTTGATGCGCTCGACCATCGAGCGCAGGCCATTGGCGCGTTGCGGCGTCAGATGCTCGGCGAGGCCGAGCTCCTTAAACAGCGGCGCCGCGTCGGTGTCGACGATCTCCTGCGCCGGCCGCCCGGAGTAAAGCGCCAGCACGAGCGCGACGAGGCCGCGCACGATATGCGCGTCGCTGTCGCCGCGAAACGCGAGCGCGGTGCGTCCGTCGGCGTCGCGCGTCGGCGTCGTTTCGAGCCAAACCTGGCTGGCGCAGCCGCGCACCTTGTTCGCGTCCGTATAGGCCTCTTTCGGCAGCGGCTCGAGCGTGCGGCCAAGCTCGATGAGATAGCGGTAGCGATCCTCCCACTCATCGAGCAGCTCGAAATTGCCTATGATCTCGTCGATCTGCATTTTGCTCCGCATCCTTCCGGCGAAGGCGCATTCTACCTCATTTCGGCGCTAAGCCGCGCCCTTTCCTTGGCGCGGGCCACGCCTTACATTCGCGCGATCGCTGGCGCGCCGCGCCGCTCCTTGGGAGTTTTATATGAGCGACTTTTCCCGCTGGCGCGCTGTCGCCGCAGCAATTTTTCTTAGCCTGGGTCTTTCAGGCTGCGGCTACAATACGATCCCGACGCTCGAAGAAAACGCCAAGGCGAAATGGTCGGACGTGCAGTCGCAATATCAGCGCCGCGCCGATCTCATTCCCAATCTCGTGGAGACCGTGAAGGGCTACGCCAGGCAGGAGAAGGACGTGCTCACCTCCGTCGTCGAGGCCCGCGCCAAGGCGACGTCGGTCAAGGTTGACGCCGGTTCGCTGACCGATCCTGAAAAGATGAAACAATTCCAGGAGGCGCAAAATCAGCTGACCGGCGCGCTCGGCCGGCTGATCGCCGTGAGCGAAGCCTATCCGGATCTGAAATCCAACCAGAACTTCCTCGCCCTGCAGTCGCAGCTCGAAGGCACCGAGAACCGCATCAATGTCGCGCGGCGCGACTACATCGAAGCG
>JALHNR010000421.1 GCA_022843525.1 Methylocystis sp.
GCGCGCTTCGATAAGCGCGCGGACAGAACCTTGCGCAAGGGCGTCGGCGACCTTGCCGAAGCCGGCCGCAACGGCGCCCGCCTTATTGGCCAGCGACAGCATCTGCAGACAATCGGCCTCGAGCAATCGGTCGACGTCCTCGGCCAATTGCGGCGCGGCGTCGATCTGCGTCTTCAGCGCGCGCGCGAACAGGCGCTTTTGCGCCGCCTGCGCAACGACCTCGGCGCGCGCCGTCACCCAGACGCCTCGGCCCGGAAGCCGCGCCTTGATGTCGGGCGCGAGCGCGCCGTCCGGCCCGCGCACGAAGCGGATCATCGCCTCAGGCGCGCCGCTCTGGCGCGTCACGATGCAGGTCCTCTCCGAAACATGCGGGTCGCGCGCCATGCCTTCGATCAAATCCGCTATTCGCCTTCCACCGGAGCTTCAGCCTCAACCTCGGCTATCGCCACAGGCTCCTCGATCCAGCCGGCGCGCACCCGCGCAAACATGATCATCGCTTCAGCCTCTTCCCGCGACAGGTCAATGCCCTCGAAATAGCCCTCGTGCTTGACCGTCTCGCCATCCTTCTTCTCGCTCCAGCCGACGAGGTCGTCCGGCACGCAGCCGGCGAAATCCTCCATCGTCTTCACGTCGTTTTCGCCGAGCTTGACCAGCATCGCGCTCGTCAGGCCCTCGATCTCGCGCAGTTCGTCGGCGACGCCAAGCGCCTTGCGGCGCTCTTCGTTCTCCGCCTCGACGCGCTCCAGATAGTTCTTGGCGCGGTTCTGAATTTCAGCGGCGGTGTCCTCGTCGAAGCCCTCGATCGTCGCGAGTTCAGGAAGTTCGACAAAGGCGAGCTCCTCGACCGAGCGGAAGCCCTCGGACGCCAGCAACCGGCCAACGACTTCGTCGACGTCGATCGCGTTCATGAACGACTTCGTGCGCTCGACGAATTCCTTCTGCCGGCGCTCCGACTCTTCGGCCTCGGTGAGAATGTCGATGTCCCAGCCGGTCAGTTGCGAGGCGAGACGCACATTCTGGCCGCGCCGGCCGATCGCGAGCGACAGCTGATCGTCCGGCACCACGACCTCGATGCGCGAACTGTCTTCGTCGAGCACGACCTTGACCACTTCCGCCGGCTGCAGCGCATTGACGATGAAGGTCGCGGCGTCCGCGGACCAGGGAATGATGTCGATGCGCTCGCCCTGCAGTTCGCCGACGACCGCTTGAACGCGGGAGCCGCGCATGCCGACGCAGGCGCCGACCGGATCGATCGAGGAATCGCGCGACACCACAGCGATCTTGGCGCGCGAACCCGGATCGCGCGCCACCGACTTCACCTCGATGACGCCGTCATAGATCTCGGGCACTTCCTGCTTGAACAGCTTCGCCATGAATTGCGGATGGGTGCGCGAGAGGAAGATCTGCGGGCCCCGTTGCTCGCGGCGCACATCATAGACATAGGCGCGGGCTCGATCGCCCGGGCGGAACATTTCGCGCGGGATCATCTCGTCGCGGCGGATAATGGCTTCGCCGCGGCCAAGGTCGATGACGACATTGCCAT
Source organism: Methylocystis sp. (assembly GCA_022843525.1). Classification (GTDB taxonomy): domain Bacteria; phylum Pseudomonadota; class Alphaproteobacteria; order Rhizobiales; family Beijerinckiaceae; genus Methylocystis. Next base: position 1,544 of record JALHNR010000421.1, read on the forward strand.
ATTCAACGCGCTTGACCACGCCGTTGACGATTTCGCCGATACGATCCTTGTATTCTTCATACTGGCGGTCGCGCTCGGCCTCGCGCACTTTCTGCACGATGATCTGCTTTGCAGACTGCGCGGCGATGCGGCCGAAGTCGAAAGGCGGCAGCGTCTCCGAGATCCAGTCGCCGGACTGCGCCGCCGGATTGCGCTTGCGCGCTTCGGCGAGCGAAATCTGCGTCGAGTCGTTTTCGACCTCGTCGACGACGAGCAGCAGCCGCGAGAAGCGAACTTCGCCTGTCTTGGCGTTGATCTCGGCGCGCACCTCGGTTTCCTGGCCGTAGCGCGAGCGCGCCGCCTTCTGCAGCGCGTCCTCCATCGACGCGATGACGATCGAACGATCGATCGACTTTTCGCGCGCGACGGCTTCGGCGATCTGCAAAATCTCAAGTCGGTTGGCGCTGACGGCCATCGTTAGTCTCCCCTCGAACGGCCGGGGGGCTTTGGTTTGCCGCCGGCCTTCTTGAACTGGGTTTGAACGCCGGCCGGAACCAGCGGCCTCTGCTTCTGTTGCGCGGGGCCGCGAAAGCGTCCCGGTCCTCGGCGCGGACGCTCCTCCGGGTCCGCCTCCTCCTGCTTCTCTTCAGTCTGCTGGAGCTTTCCGGCCCGCAGCGACTCGCGAATGAGCGCCTCGGTCAGCACCAGCCGGCCTTCGTCGAGATCGGCGAGCGGCAGCGACACGGCTTTTTCTTCATCCGAGCGCGCGTCGGTGCGCTCCAGCGCGAGCGTCGCGCCTTGTCCCTCGCCTTCAACGCCGCGAATGACGCCGCGAAAGCGCTTGCGTCCGCTCGCCACGGGATGGGTCAGTTCGATCTTGACCTCATGACCGATGGCGCGGTGAAAATCCGACAGACGCACCAGCGGCCGATCGACGCCCGGAGAAGAGATCTCCAAACGATATTCACTGGCGATGAGATCGGCGACGTCGAGTTCGGGCGACAGCGCCTGACTCGCCGCCTCGCAATCGTTAACGGTCATCGTTCCGTCCGGACGCTCCGCCATGATCTGCAGAATCGGTCCGTTCTGCTGCAAAAGCCGCACGCGCACGAGTCGGTAGCCCAACTGCGCCAGCACCGGCTCTACAAGATGCGCGACGCGCGCGGCGACGCCGGTCTCACTGATGAGACGCGGTTCGTCGACGGTCGTGCTGGCGGCGGCGTTTTGCGTCAAGCTTTGTCCTTGAAGCTCTCGAACGATCAAAGCAAAAAGAGCGGGTCCCCGGAGGGCCCCACTCTCAATCGGCGATCATCCGAGAATGATCGTTATGAGATGAAGTTGGGTCTTATATGGCAGGAGAAGCACGGAAAATCAAGAAACCTTGAAACCGCTCGCTCGGCCGATCGTCCCAAACCAATGAAGATTAAAATTCCGTTCCGCCACGTCAATTCTTCCGTTTCGGCTTAAGAATTACGTTCTTTACTGCTAGTTTCGCTACAACCCCATGCTGACGCACTAACGCCAGATCCTGGCGCGGGAAACGCGCAGCGGCGTCAAGAACCCGCGCCTTGCAGCCTCTGAATTCACATCGAATTTTGCGAAAATCGCACGAAAGCGCGTGTGTTGACCTTGCGGCGATGCGCCCATAGGTTCCCGCCGGGTCTGACGAAATTCTTTGATCGCGGTCGTTCGGGCGCGGCCGCCAATTCGACATTGTGGAGATTATTATCGCAAAGCGTTTGTCCGCCGGCGCTCGATTCGCCGTCGACCCCACTCACCATCGCTCGCGCGCCTGCGCCAGACTGAGGCGCTGAATTGCCGCCGTCAGACGCCGCCAGCGACGCCCTGATCCTGGAGCCCGCGCGCGACGTTCGGCGCGAGCAAGACGGTTTCCTTGCGCTGTCGCAGGAGCCTTGGCTGCGCTTTTGCGCGTCGAAGGGATTTCCGCCCGACGAATTCGTCGAATTT
>JALHNR010000422.1 GCA_022843525.1 Methylocystis sp.
TCTATCGGCACGGCGTCCGGCTGCGCCGGCGTCGAGGAGCCCAGCGCGACGGCGCGCGGCGTCTGGGGGCTGGCGCCGTGCAGCGCGCGCTCGGTCAGCGCCTCCCGACCGGCCTCGCGCGGGAGGTCGGCGGCGGGCGGCGTCGAGATCGATGAGCTTTGCGCCGGCGAGGCGACGGCCGTCGACTTTTGCGTCGTCGCCGGCTCGGCGGGAGCGCCCGCATCGACTTCTTCAAGCGCTTCGTCGCCGGGGGTCTTGCCGCGCGGCGCAAGCGGCGTCGCCGTCGGCCGCGTCGACTTGCCCTCGATGCCGAAGGACAGCGGCGGCGACTCGTTCAGTCCCAAATTCGCGGGTTTTTGCCGGCGCGTCTCGAAACCTGGCCGCATGGCGACCACCGGATCGCCCTTGTGCCGCCGGTCGACCTGGGGAAAATTCTTCACGTCGGGCTTAAGATCGACATGCGGCTCGCGCTCGTCGGGGTCTTTCGCGTTCTCTTGAACGCCGCCGACGATGAGACGCGCCTCCTCAATCCTGGCGCGCGTCTCGCCATAGAAGCCGTAATCGCCGCTCGCCGCCTCGCTGAAGCCGATGGTCAACGCCCCTGGCGCGCGCGCCGCGAGCGGCGAAACCTTCCAGTCGGTCGTCGGATCCTGGCCGGCGGCCGCCGTGAAAGACACCAGCATGCCGACGCCGAGCGCCCAGGGCGCCGTTACGCTGACGACCCAGGGCGCCACCCCTCTGCGTGCGGAACGCGCTCTCGACTGACGACGCATAGACTGGCTCACCTGCGACGACGCGTCTCGCAAGGCGCCGCGATTCGCGCCGCCCCGGATGCGATCTGTGGCAAATCTTATCGGTCATTAGGCTTGCGGAACCGTTGCCGGCGGCAAGGCGGTAACGTGCCAGAATGACGCAACTAACCGCCTATTCGCCGATGAGATGAAGGGCGATCTCGCGCCGATGCGCTCTGCGGCGGTGTTCGAAAAGGAAAACGCCCTGCCAGGTTCCGAGCGCCAATGCGCCGCCGATCAGCGGAATCGAGAGCTGCGTCTGGGTGAGCGCGGCGCGGATATGCGCCGGCATGTCGTCGGGGCCTTCGGTATCATGGGCGTAAGCCGCCGCTTCCGGCGCAAACCGCGCGAAGACGGCTTCGAGATCGCGCAATACGGTCGGGTCGGCGTTTTCCTGAATGAGCAGCGAGGCGGAAGTATGCCGGCAGAAAACCGTCAGCAGCCCCTGCGTCAGGCCGGCGTCGCGCGCAAAGTCGCGAATGTTCTTGGTGATTTCGTAAAATCCGCGTCCCGGAGTCTCGATTCGCAGCATTCGGCTCGTTTGTCGCATAGGGCGAATGTGCGAAGGCGCATGGGAAAGTCCAGCCCCGCGCGCTTGTGTTGTTCGCGCGCGCAGGTTAAGCGCCCGCAGGAGATGGAAGCTTTCATGTCTCAACTGATCGATGCGCTGACGAACTGGGCCGCGTCCGACACGGGAAAGACGGTCGGCGGGGCGGCGCTGACGGCGCTCGCCTGGGCGGAGGCGTCGACCGTGGTCGGCGCCGCTTACATGAAACGCATGATCCCGCTGCGCATCACCGCGATGCTGGGGAACGTGCTTGGCGTGACCTTGGGGCTCATCATCGCCAGCCCGCCGACGATCGCCAAACATGCGATCAATCTGCCGCTGAACTTCACCCGCATGCGCGAAATGCGGCGGCTGATCGCCAGCGTGCGCGAAGCCAACGGCTCCGATTTGAACATCGAATGGCTGAAGCCCTTCATGCATCCGCGCACACTGCGACGCGGCGAAGCGGTCTTCCTGAAGGGCGATGCCGCCGACGAAGCCTTCGTCGTCGTCGAGGGACGGGTCGAAATCGTCGAGCGCGGCGCCGTCCTGTCTCCCGGCGATATTTTCGGCGAAATGGCGCTTTTTACGACGAAGGGAAGGCGCACCGCGACGGCCCGCTGCAGGAGCGACGTGAGCCTGCTCGTGATCACCTATGAGCAGTTCGAGCAGCTGTATTTTCAGAACCCCGAGTTCGGCCTTTATCTCGTGCGGCTGATCGTGCGCCGCTTCGAGATGAACCATCGCGACGAAGAGCTGGAGAGCGCGTGAGGGAACGGCGGAGCGCGCGCGAATCGTGCTAGGTCAAGGCTATTATGACGCCGTATGATTTCATCAAGAAATGGAAAACCCACGCGCTGACGGAGCGGGCGGCGGCGCAGGAACATTTCATCGACCTCTGCCGCCTGTTTGATCACCCGACGCCCGCCGAGGCCGACCCAGCGGGAGAATTCTTCACCTTCGAAAAGGGCGCCGCGATCGTCGGCGGCGGCGACGGCTGGGCGGACGTCTGGAAAAGGGGCTATTTCGCCTGGGAATATAAAAAGCGCCGGCGCGATCTCGACGAGGCGATGATCCAGCTCGTCCGCTACGCCGCGGCGCTGGAGCACCCGCCGCTGCTCGTCGTCTGCGATACGATTCGCTTCCAGATCGTGACGACCTGGACGAATCTCGAGACCAAGAAATACAGCTTCGAACTCGAAGACCTCGCCGATCCGGAAAAATTCAAGATACTGCGGGCGATCTTCCATGATCCGGACGCGCTGAAACCCACCCGCACGCGCGCGATGATCACCGCCGAGGCGGCGAAGAAATTCCAGACGATCTCGGATGCGCTTCAGCACCGCAACCCCGACCGCGAGGCGGTGGCGCATTTCGTCAATCAGCTCGTCTTCTGCTTTTTCGCCAACAGCGTGAAGCTCTTGCCCGAAGGGCTGCTCAAGAAGCTGCTGCAGACGGCGGAGCGCCGCCCGCATAAATCCAAGGACTATTTCGACAAGCTGTTCGAGCAGATGGAAAAGGGCGGCGAATTCGATCTCACCGAAATCGCCTGGTTCAACGGCGGCCTGTTCGATGGACGCCGCGCCTTGCCGCTGGAGCATGTCGAAATCGGGCTTCTTTTCGCCGCGACAAGCCTCGACTGGAGCCTCATCGATCCGACGATTTTCGGCACGCTGTTCGAGCGCTTCCTCGACCCCGACAAGCGCGCCCAGATCGGCGCCCATTACACCGGCCCCGACAAGATCATGCTCATCGTCGAGCCGGTGGTGCTACGGCCCTTGAGGCGCGAATGGGACGCCGTGCGGGCGCAGATCGAGAAGGTCATGGCGCCGGCGCTCGAAGCCGGCCTCGCGGGGCGCAAGGGCCAAAGCGAACATGGCAAGAAAATCGCCGCCGCGCGGGCCAAGGCCGAACTTCTGCGCGATAATTTCGTCGACCGGCTGACCAGGCTGCGCATTCTCGACCCCGCCTGCGGCTCCGGCAATTTCCTTTATCTCGCGCTGCAGGGCGTCAAGGACATCGAATATCGGGTAGTGTCCTAATTTGAATTTTCGGATTGGATTTCTGTTGGTAGCGGTTGGCGGGATATGAGCGCCCAATGCTCCCCGTCCTTTTCCGACCCTCGCGCGCCAATTTCCAACAGCAAT
>JALHNR010000423.1 GCA_022843525.1 Methylocystis sp.
TCCAATCCCCTAAGGCGCCTCGTTCGACCAGCGTTGCTCGCAAACGGCGCGGGGAGTTTGTCGCGACGAAGCCGGCCGACGGCGGATTGCGCGGCGACAAGACCGCCTGCCTGCGGGCGGTGAAGCGGCAGCGGCGCCTTCATCGGATCGTTTTTATGAGCGAGAAGCGACGCCCTCGCTCTTATAAGACCATAAGCGCCGCGCGATGATTTCGAGCGCGGCGCTTAGGCGCAAGTCCGTGGCATCACAGTTCACTGGCGCGAGCGACGATGATGCGTAATCGCATTCCCAATCATGCCGCTCGAGTTTTGATCGACGTCGACGGAGCGCGGTGACGATCGAGGCGTTCGCGTCCGCTTTTTACCCAACTAGGACCTTCGCTGCGTGATCTCAGCACGAGAGCGCCGCCGCATTTCTAGCGGATAAAATCTGATGGTTGGTTTCCCTCCGCTTGCTGACAAATCGATGATTTCCCAGAATTGACGCAAGCTGCAGCATGTCATTTGCACTCAGCCATTCGCAGTAATCGGTCAGTCGGCTTACCAAGGAGCTTCGGCGCGATACATAAGAGTTTTCGCTCTAATTGGGGCGGAGAGAAAACCTGTGGGAGGAGCCCATGCATAAATTTTGTGGAGTGGCGCTGGGCGCGTTGTTAACGTTTGGGTTGGTTGCGACTGCTCAGGCAGCCACAGTCCCAAATTCTCAGGGTGGCGTAATCTCTAGCTCGGACCTTGTCCTTGCGGCTCAGAAGGAGCGGCAAGATCGTCAGGGAGATCGTCAGGATACACGCAGCGGGCGCCAGGGCGAGCGTGAACAGCGTCGCGACGATCGGCGCTAAGTTCCCGCATTAGCGAAGGACTATTCAGTAGCCGAAAGCATCGCGAGGCGTTTTCGGCTACGTTTCTTTGATCGAAGGCGCAGCCTATGGCGAGGCGCGCGCGACGTTCGGAATCATTGTGCGATCGTACCACGCCACTGCCTAAGCTGATCGGATCCCTAGTTAGATGGGAATGTCGATTATGGGCGCACTACAGACTTTTATCCTGAGGCAACCCTACCCCACCTCGCTCGCCCAGCGCTCCGAGCGAAACGCCCGCGCGATCGCCTCGGCGCGGCGCTCTGGCGCGCTTCTAGGTCGCTCTCCGCAATGTCGGCGCAGGCCTTGAGCGCGATCTCCAGCAGCGCCGCCTTCGGGTAAGGCTTTCCCTCGCGGCCTTCATGGGCGCAAAAATCGCTAGCGCAGACCATCATCAATTCGCGAAAGCGCTCCGGCGCGTCGAACGCCCTGCTGGCGGTGAAGCGGAAGACCAATAATCCCAAGGTCGTCGTGCTCAGCGTGGAAACGTCGGAAGCGAACAACAGTGTGACGATCGGCGTCGGCCCCAATCGCGCGCCCTGGCGCTGTCTCGTCAAGCGCGGAATCGTCGCCGACGTGATGTCGCTGACGGATGAAGGGAAGCTGTGAGGCGATTGGGCGCGGAGGAGGGGGCCTGTTGTCGAATTGCTGCGGTGGACGCCAGGGCGCAAAAGAGAATGGGGCAAGCGCAATCAAAAGCCGATTCGTCCTCGGATGTTTTCGGAACGTGATTACTTTCAATGGGTTGCGGATATGATGATTATCTGATGATTTTTTGATGATTTACTTGCAAACGGGCATCATAGAGTGTAATCTTCCTAACGCTGGTCGAGAGGCCAGCATTTGCAACCTCTAAAATGGAGAAGAATAGGATGGCCGAGTAATCAGTATCGTGCGGCAGCTATCTAAGAATGCATGTCGCTCGATCTTCGAGGGTAAAACTCAACTGTGCTGATTTTATCAATGGGGTTGAGCTTTCTAACGCCGGCGTCTGCTTTCCATCTCTCCCTCGGTAATTTTTAACCCGAGAGAAAACATTGGACTAAGCGTCGTTAGAATTTCGGAAGGCAGACAATAGTCTGATGTGTTCTCGAGCCAAGGAGGGGCTTGATGAAACGTCGGATTAGAGTGGGTGAAGAGTTCGAGGGAGAAATCCTCCTTATTGAGGACGATGCTGAAGCAGAAGTCGATACGAAGCTTCGGGGCTTCGTGACGGTTGTCGCTTTGGGGGTCGGGACAATGCTTTTGTTCGGTGCCATTGTCTACGGGGCCATGCAGAAGGACTTCTCGATGCTCTCCGCTTTGTGGGGCGCAGAAGGCCCGATCATCGGCGCGGTGGTCGGTTACTACTTCAAGTAGCCATAGGGAAAATAAGCCTTCCCTTTGGGGGGTGCTTTAGGTGACCGCCGACGAGTAGTTGGCGGTCTCCTAAGAGGAGAGTGCAATGGCAAATAGGCGTGTCCAGATGGACTTGTCAGACAAGTCTTTCGAGAGACTGACGCAACTTAAGGAGAAACTGGAAGCATCCTCATATTCGGAAGTCATGAAGGATGCGCTGAGACTCCTTGAGTATGTTGTCGACAAAGATGAAAGCGGCGCTCGTTTTTTAGTAGAAGAACGAGGCGGGGCACCTGTCGAAATAAAGATTTTTTGACAGGACGAAATAATGGCACGGCAACCGTTTTGGGCCCTGCTCTATAGTGAAAGTCCCGCTTCCAATCACCACGAATCAAAACGCATCAAAGCCCACGCGAGGGTGAGCTGATGCGTGGAGAAATCCGTTGGTAGGGGTCCGCTCCTTGGCGCTAGGCAAACGTCGAACGGAAACCTAATAACCCTACCCCACCTCGCTCGCCCACCTCTCCGAGCGAAACGCCCGCGCGATCGCCTCGGCGCGGGCGCTCTGGCGCGCCTCGAGGTCGTTCTCCGTAATTTCGGCGCAGGCCTTGAGCGCGATCTCCAGCAGCGCCGCCTTGGGGTAAGGCTTTCCCTCGCGGCCTTCGTGCGCGCAGAAATCGCTGGCGCAGACCATCATCAGTTCCTGAAACCGCTCCGGCGCGTCGAACGCCCCCAAGCGTTCGAGCATCAGGGCGACAGGCCCGGCGCGCATTTTCGAGACGCGATGCACGCGTTCGCATTCTCCGAGCGCCAGCAGCGCGAGAGCCTTGCATTCCGCCGGCGGGCGAAAGCGCGCGCAGATGTCTTCGATGCGCGGGCGCCCGCGCTCGACATGTCGGTAATGCACGGGGAGATGTTCGCGCGGCGAATCCGACTTGCCGACATTCATCACGAGCAGCGCGAAACGCGCGGCCAGCGGCGCGCCGCGTTTGGCCGCCGTATCGAGCGATGTCATCAGATGTTCGCCAAGATCGACCTCGTCCTCGCCATCGGAAATCTGCGGCACGCCAAACAGCGCCGCGACCTCGGGGAGGATTTCAAACAGCGCGCCGCAGTCGCGCAGCGTCCCGATCATTTTCGACGGCGCGGGGCTCATCAGCCCGCGAACCAGCTCCGGCCACATCTGCGCGGGGTCGGCGTCGACGAGATGGCCGGCCTCGACCTGTTCGAAGAGGAGATCGAGGGTTTCCTCATCGGGGCTCTCGTCGGCTTCGGCG
>JALHNR010000424.1 GCA_022843525.1 Methylocystis sp.
CGAACATTCATAGGGCGCGCCCGGCCAGGGATTGAAGGGGATCAGATTAATCTTGGCCGGCAGGCCTTTCAGGAGCCGGACCAGCTCCTTGGCGTCGGCGGGCGAGTCGTTCACGCCCCTCAGCATCACATATTCGAAGGTGATCCGCCTGGCGTTCGACGCGCCGGGATAGTCGCGGCAGGCCTGCAGCAGCTCCTTGATCGGATATTTCTTGTTGAGCGGCACAAGCTCGTTGCGCAATTCGTCGCGCACCGCATGCAGCGAAATCGCCAGCGCTGGCCCGCACTCGGCGCCCAAGCGCTCGATCTGCGGCACGACGCCGGAGGTCGATACCGTGATGCGTCGCTTGGACAGCGCCAGCCCGTCGCCGTCGGCCATGACCTCGACCGCCGCCATGACATTGTCGAGATTATAAAGCGGCTCGCCCATGCCCATGAAAACGATGTTGGAGACAGCGCGCACGCCTTCGCCCGTTGGCACCAGCCCGTCCGTCGGCCGTTCGCGATCGGGAAAATCGCCGAGCCGCTGCCGGGCGACGAGCAATTGCCCGACAATCTCGGCGGTCGTCAGATTGCGCACGAGCCGCTGCGTGCCGGTGTGGCAGAAGCTGCAATTCAAGGTGCAACCCACCTGCGATGAGACGCAAAGCGTTCCGCGGCCGCGTTCGGGAATATAAACGCATTCGACTTCGGCGCCCTTGTCGAAGGCGTCGACCGGCTGCAGACGCAGCAGCCATTTGCGCGTGCCGTCGACGGAAATCTGCTCCTCGACGATCTCCGGCAGGCGCAGCGCGAAGGCGTCGGCGAGCTGCGCCCGCATCGCCTTGGAGACGTTCAGCATCTCACCAAAGTCGCGCGCGCCGCGGAAATAGATCCAATGCCAGAGCTGCGACACACGCATGCGGATTTCGCGCTCCGGCAGGCCGAAGGCGCGCAAAGCGTCGCCGATCTCGGCGCGGGTCATGCCGGCGAGCGAAGGCTTAAGCGTCATCGTGGGCGCGGCGGACAGATCGGATAGGCTCATGACGTCCTCGGAACAGCGTCCCTTATATCATGTCTCTGCGCGAGATTTTGAGAGCGCCACGGCGACGTAAGTCCGGATCAGCCGGCGGTCGCCTCCGCGCTCTGCATCGACTGCAGGAAGCGCTTCCAGTTCTCCGGCGTCACAACCTCGCGATAGCGCGCGGTCTGCGCCGGGTCCAGAAATTCCAGCATGAAGGCGCCTTCGACCCACACTTCCGACAGCTGGAACAGTCCGCCGCCGCGATCGCAAGCCCGCGCCGGCCAGCCGGCGCGTTTCGCGATGGCGATGATTTCCTCCGCCGGCCGAGCAACGCAAATGGCGAGATGCGCTTCGGAAAGACGTGTTCCTTGATTTTGCGGGGTCCAATAGCCCTCATCAGGGCCGCAGGCCAGCACATGGCCGCGCGGCGCGATCTCAAGCTCGACGTCGCCGTCGCCAGACCAAGCCATCCAGGAGTTTGGCCCTGCAGGCGGGAAGGGCGTCGCTTCGCCCTGCATGATCTCTGCGAGCACTTTGGCGACGATCTCCGGATTGTCCGCTGGGATGGAAGCGTGGGCGATGCAGGTCATTTCTCTTCTCCATGTGAAAAAAAGCGTTCAGGCGACAAATCGCGTTCATCGGCGGCCGAGCGGCGACCGAGCAGAACGGCGATCGCCTCGGACGCCGCGCGGCCGGCCTCGGCGCCCTCCAATCCCCAGAAATCCCTAAGCACCGACCAGGCGTAAGCGCTGTCGATCAGCTGGGCGACCGCAGCGCGCCGACGTTTGGCGGCGTCGTCCATCTCGGGAAACGCGTCGGCGACGCAGGCGAGCATCGCCGCCTGACGCTGCGGGTTCGAGCTTAAGCGCACTTCGCGTCCGGTCTCGGAAGAGATCGACGCTCTGATCAGCCCCTCTTCTTCGTCAAATCGAGGGAACAGCCGTAGCGGCGTTGCGATCAAAGCGTCGGCGGTCTGCGGAAAGCCCGAACTGCCCACGCGCGCCTGCATGCGCGGCCAGACCGCCTTCAAGAGATCCTCGCGGGTCAGGAAGTGACGATAGACGGTTCGTTCGGTCACCTTCGCCCGCTCAGCCACTTTGGCGATGGTGAGCGCATCCAGCTTTCCCTCGCGCATCTCGTCGATCGCGGCGTCGAGAATACGCGTTCGCGTATGATCCTTATGAGTCTCGCGAAGTGATGTCAGTTCATGTGACGTCATGTCATAGTGTGTGACATTACCGCTCGCCGATGTCAACCGCGTCTGTGGACTTCAAGACTCGCCTCGAGCAGGGGCGTTTATTGATGTCGCTCTTCAAAACCGATAAACGCTGCGCGCTCACGCCGTGATGGCTGATGGAGCGACCTGCTTGCATAGCGCCGCAACAAACGGATCGGATCCTGCGCTCAAGGCGACGCGCCGGGAGTGGATCGGGCTCGCCATCCTCGCTCTGCCTTGCCTCGTCTATGCGATGGACTTCACGGTGCTCAATCTCGCCATTCCGGCGCTAACGGCTGAACTGCGGCCGAGCGCGTCGCAACTGCTGTGGATCATCGACGTCTACGGCTTCATGGTCTCCGGCTTCCTGATGATCATGGGCGGGCTCGGCGATCGCATCGGCCGGCGCAAGGTGCTGCTGCTGGGCGCCGCGGCGTTCGGCGCCGTATCGATCCTAGCGGCCTTCTCGAAATCGGCGCAGATGCTGATTTTTGCGCGCGCCGCGCTTGGCGTCGCGGGAGCGACCCTCGCGCCGTCGACGCTGTCGCTGCTCGCCAACATGTTCCGCGATCCGTCGGAACGCACCTTTGCGGTCAGCATGTGGATTTCGAGCTTCTCCGCCGGCGCCATCATCGGGCCGCTCGTTGGCGGCGCGCTCATTCAGTCTTTCGGCTGGGGCTCGGTCTTTCTCGCGGGCGTCCCGGTGATGGTCCTGCTGCTTATTCTCGGGCCGGTGCTTCTGCCGGAATATCGCGATCCCGAGGCGGGCCGGCTGGATCTTGCCAGCGCGCTGCTGTCGCTCGCGGCGGTGCTGTCCTTCGTTTACGGATTGAAGCGCGCCGCCGAGGCGGGCTTCGGCGCCGACGCGATCGGAGCCATGGCGGCAGGCGTCGCGCTCGCGCTCTTGTTCCTGCGCCGACAGGCGCGGCTCGAAGATCCTTTGATCGATCTCGCGCTGTTTCGCTCGCGGTCGCTGAACACCGCGCTTTGCATCAACATGCTTGGCGTCTTCTTCATGTTCGGGTCGTTCATTCTGCTCGCCCAGTATTTTCAGCTCGTCGCTGGTTTGACGCCGCTCGATGCAGGGCTGTGGTCAACGCCGTCGGCGATCGTCTTCATGATCGGCTCCTTCGCCACGCCCGCGCTGGCGCGCCGCATCACGCCCGTCAATCTTCTCGCCGGCGGGCTGATCGTCGCCGCGGCGGGATTCGTCGGCCTCGCGCTTGCCGGCGGA
>JALHNR010000425.1 GCA_022843525.1 Methylocystis sp.
CCGGCCCGCTGCGCGCGAAGGGGGACGGCAAGGCGTCCGCGCCGAAGGACAGCTTGCTCGTATAGGTGATGCGGACGAAGCCGCACGTCGCGTTGGGCTCGAGCGCGAGCAGATCGACAATGTCTTCATGGCTCAGAGCTTCGGACATGGCGGCCCTTTCGGCTCGAACGAATGGCGATGGCGGAGAATTCGATAGCATGGAGGCAAGCCGAACGGCAGGCCTTCCGCCCATCGGGCGACGCTAGGTCCAGCAAGTATAAATTTCATGATACCAAGTATTTGACCAAAGGAAATACTGTCTGTGGTCCTTGTTTCTGTGAACCGTTTCCGCAGACTACGCCCAGCCATGGCAGTCCCCCTGTAGCTGTCCTGGTGGACGGCGGCGGTTTTCATCGCTGCATCATCCGTCGCCGTCCCTGTCCTTCGGGCGAAAGCCGAACAACATAAAATGGGAGAGGCAAATGGCCGTTAATGTTCACGACGGCGAGGTCGGCAAGATCCTCGTGTATCTGATCGGCTTCACCGCTTTCGTCATCGTCGCTCTTACCTGGGTTCCGCATTGGATCTCGCCTGACAGCGCGAATATCACGGTGGAAACCGGCAACACGGCGCGCATGATCCAGTGACGTCGCGACGCTCCGGAAGCCGTCCCTTCCGGAGCGTCGACGCAGGCGCGTCGCGCCAGTTGCAAAGCAAATTCGTTTCCGGCATAACGACGCCGCGACGGTTCGGCGACTTGCTTTGCCGGCGCGACGGATGCGGGTGTAGCTCAGGGGTAGAGCACAACCTTGCCAAGGTTGGGGTCGAGGGTTCGAATCCCTTCGCCCGCTCCAATTCAACGCTCCGCGAATCCCCCACTTGCGGAGACCGGGGTCAGATGCTGACGACGCGCGCCCCCGCGAAAATCAATCTTACGCTTCATGTCCTGGGCCGTCGGGAAGACGGCTACCACGCGCTCGAAAGCCTCGTGGCCTTTTCCGGCGCAGGAGACACATTGTCCCTCACGCCAGGCGACGCGCTGTCGCTCGACGTCTCGGGGCCGACCTCCTCGGCCGCTGGCGTCGGCGCCGACAATCTCGTGCTGCGCGCCGCACGACGGCTCGCCGAAGAGATAAAGGGCCTGCGACTCGGCCGATTTCGACTCGAAAAGCGCCTGCCTGTCGCAGCCGGCATTGGCGGCGGCTCGTCGGACGCCGCCGCGGCGCTGCGCCTTCTGGCAAAGGCCAATCAACTCGCGCTGGACGACCCGCGCATCCGCGAGGTCGCGCGCGCAGTTGGCTCGGACGTGCCGGTCTGCCTCGACCCGCGGGCGCGGATGATGCGCGGCGCCGGAGAGACGCTCGGCGAACCGATTCGCCTGCCGCTCCTGCCGGCCGTGCTGCTCAACCCCGGGGCGCCGGTCGCAACGGGACCGGTTTTCGCCGCGCTTGGATTGCAACAGGGCGCGTTGCGGGACGGCGCCGCGCATGCCGACATCGCCGTCCGGCCAGGCGCGGACGAACTCCTTGCGGCGCTGGCGAAGGGGCGCAACGACCTCGAAGACGCCGCCTGTCTGCAGGCGCCGGTGATCGTCGACGCGCTCGCCATGTTGCGCGGCGCCCGCGGCTGCAGGCTCGCGCGCATGTCGGGCTCGGGCGCCACATGCTTCGCGCTGTTTTCGACGCGGCGCGAGGCTGTGCGCGCCGCCAGCGTCATTCGCGCCCAGCATCCGGGATGGTGGGTCAAGACGGCCGTGCTGAGATGACCCGCCGGCCGCCGCCAAAGGACCGCAGCGGGCATGAAAGGGACCGCCGCGCGCCGGTTGCACAGGGCGAGGCGCGCAGCCCGTTCCGCGCCGCCTCGCCCGACCTCGTCACGCTTTACGGCGCTCATGCCGTGCGCGCCGCGCTGACCGCACGCAAGCGCAAGCTGCTGACGCTTTATGCGACCGACACCGCGCTGCCGCGCATCAACGAGCTTGCGCAGGCGGCGGGCCTCGAGCCGCGCCTCGTGGATTCGCGCGATCTCGAACGGCGGCTCGGTCCAGAGGCCGTGCATCAGGGCTTGCTGCTCGAAGCGCGCCCGCTGCCGGAAGCGGACATTTCCGACATCGTCAGCGTCAGCGGCGTGGTGCTCGCGCTGGACCAGATCACCGATCCGCACAATGTCGGCGCGATCCTGCGCACGGCCTGCGCCTTCAATGTCGACGCGGTGATCGTCACGGAGCGGCACAGTCCGGAATTTTCCGGCGTCCTCGCCAAAGCGGCCTCGGGCGCGCTGGAGTTCGTCACGATCGTCGCCGTCGTCAATCTGGCGCGCGCGCTCGACGATCTCGCCGCGCGCGGCTATGCGCGCATTGGACTGGACTCGGACGGCGCCGAATCGCTTTCGACCACTCCGCTGTCGAAGCCGCTGGCGCTCACGCTCGGCGCCGAGGGCAAGGGATTGCGCCGCCTCACGCGCGAACGCTGCGACGCCGTCGCGCGGCTCGATCTTCCGGGCCGATCAAGAGCCTCAATGTGTCGAACGCCTGCGCCGCGGCGTTGAGCGTTGTGACGACGCGGCTCGGGTGAGCGTCGGTCTGGGATGAGGTTCGGGTGAGCGCCGACGCGGGATTGACCTCTCCGCCGGCTTGGACGCATAGAGAAGTCGCGCGATGCGCCTCGATGACGCCGCGGGCCGGTTTAGCTCAGCTGGTAGAGCAACTGATTTGTAATCAGTAGGTCGCGGGTTCGAATCCTGCAACCGGCACCAGAAATCGACATTAATACAGCTATTTATGAAAATGATGGAGGCGGCGGACACGAGGCTCTTCTCTTGTGTCCGCACAATGTCCGCAAACCACTCCATCCCTCGCAAACGGTCTATGCTCCCCGGATGCAGCGACGATCGCCGACCTTCGCGCCGAGAGCGTCCAAGGCGCGCGGGTATGGTGCTTGATCGCGACTGCCAGCACTATGGTGTCGTGAGCTTCGAGACGATCGGCCCGCCCTCTTCATCGACCTTCCGAAGACGCGACGCTTCGTCGCCGGGAATGCGGCGCTCGTGAGGTGAAGGTCATGCCGGACTGGCCGCCGTATCTGGCTTCCACCTAGATTGCGCCAAGCATGCGGACGATGGACATCAGCGACATTCCAATGCGGCGCGGCTTCGTGTATCTGGCGGCGACAATCGACGTGTCCAGTCGGCGGATGCTGGCGCGTCGTGTTTCGAGAGAGGAAAATTAATGTTCAATAGTTGTGCACTGCCTTCCGGCGCTGTCCGCTTCTTTCTAATGTTCGCTGCGGCCTTCGCGCCATTTGGCGCCCCTGCGTCTGCCCAAGATGCTCCCGCTGGAAAGCCGTCCGCCACAGTGACGATCGAGCAAATCCAGGTCGCGTTCATTGGCTCCGGCTCGCTTGGCGGTGGGACACTAGAATACGCTGGAAAATCCTATCCCATCACTGTTGGGGGATTGGGAATTGGCGG
>JALHNR010000426.1 GCA_022843525.1 Methylocystis sp.
AAACGAAGGACCGTAGCGAGAGGAGAAAAATTATGCCGCGCAATCATCGAGCTTTCCCCCGCAAAACCGGGGAGTCGTCACGGCCACTCGGCATATCGGGCAACGTGGCAGAATATGTCTTATCCCGAGATCGGGATAAAACATATTCGCGTGGGGTGATGTCGCAGGAAAGATCGCCCCATTCGGACGACGGGATTTCGGCGAGGCGGCGCTCCATCAGCGCTTCGCTGGTCGAGACGATTTGGATCACTGCGGCGTGGCCTGCCTCCAAATCGCGCTCGATCGAAGCGATGAGGCTCGGAACCTTCATCGCCGTGATCAGATGGTTGAAGAAGCGCTGCTTATTGGATTCGAAGGCCGAGCGCGCCGCGCTCTTGGCGTTACGATTATAGGCCTTGCCGCCCTCGCCGGTGATGTTCGCCGCTTCCAGCGCTGCAGTCAGATTGTTGTGAATGATTTCGAAGGCGCCGGCGTAAGAATCATAGATCCGGATCTGCTCCGGCGAGAGCTGGTGCTCCAGCATCTCGACCTCGACGCCGGCATAGGAGAGGGCGCGCGACGCATACAGGCCGAGGGCCTTGAGGTCACGCGCCAGCACCTCCATGGCGGCGATCCCGCCCGCCTCCATCGCCGCGACAAAATCCTGTCGCGTCGCGAAGGGCATGTCGGTCGAGCCCCAGAGGCCGAGACGCGTCGCATAGGCCAGATTGGCGACGGTCGTCGCGCCGGTGGCAGAGACATAGAGGACGCGGGCGTCGGGGAGGGCGTTTTGCAGCTGCAGGCCCGCGCGGCCCTGCTGCGAGGCGGTCTTCTCGCCACGCTCGCCCTTGTCGCCAGCGGCATTGGCGAGCGCGTGCGCCTCGTCGAAGACGATCACGCCGTCGAAATCGGCTCCGAGCCAGTCGCTGATCTGCGACAGGCGCGAAGCCTTCACCGCGCCGTCGCGGCCCTGCCGCTCATCCGAGCGCAGGGTCGAATAGGTGGTGAAGAGAATGCCCTCAGAGAGTTTGATCGGCGCTCCCTGCTTGAAGCGGGACTGGGGGACGATCTGTAGCTTCTCCTGGCCGAGCGCCGCCCAGTCGCGTTGCGCGTCTTCGAGCAGCTTGTCGGATTTCGAGATCCATAGCGCCTTGCGCCGGCCTTTCAGCCAATTGTCGAGAACGACGCCAGCGACCTGACGCCCTTTGCCGGCACCCGTGCCATCCCCAAGGTAATACCCGCGGCGAAAGCGCACTGCATTTTCCGCGTCGTCCGGCGCGACGGAGACCGCATCGAAGCTTTCATTGACGAGGAAGGAGCCGGCGAGAAGGGCGCTATGGGCTTCGCCGGCATAGATGACGCTTTCGAGCTGCGCGTCGGACAAAAAAAGGCCGGACTCGACAACGCGCTTTGGCAGATGCGGCCGATAGCTTGGCTTTGGCGGCGCGACGGACGCCATGGCGGCGGATTGCACGAGCGTCGTCGGATGCGGCTTCGCGCCCTCAATTGCGATCGATTGCACGGCATAGGGCTCATAGAGCCCGGCGCTGAGCGCGCCGCCCTCGGGCGAATTCCAGTCGCGCGTCTCATAGGCGACTTCGGCAATCTCAGATGGTGCGGCGCGTGGGTCAGGGGCCGGAACGACGCCCACCTTTTGACGCGCAGAATCCGCAAAGGCCAGACGAGGTGCAACGCGACGCGTTGTAACGATCGGCGTGAAGGGCTTCGCGATCGAGCCCGCGCCGCCCTGGACCGGCCTCTCGCCATTGCCAGGCACAGTCGCAAGAGACGCGCGCGGCGGAATCTCACGCTGCACCAGCGCGAGCAGTTCCGAAAGATCGGCGATCGGACCGAAGCCCGCGACAAATTCTTTCGAATTCTCCGCGGGCGTCTCGTCGAAGACCGTCAGCCGGCTCTCAACGCTCGTCCCATGCCGCGCGAAAAATCCGGGCGCGAGGGAGGCGGTGAACACGAGCCGTCCCTGCTCCTGCAACCGCTCGAAACTCCCGCGCCAAGCGTTCGTCGTTGGCGCGAAACTCTCGCCCGTTATGACGACAAGCCGTCCGCCGCCGCGAAGGCGCGAGAGAGACGCGCGAATATGCTCGAAAGTCGCCGCGGCATGCCGTCCTTTAATCAGGGGCGACGACGAGAAGGGCGGATTCATCAGCACGACGCTCGGAACAAGACCAAGGTCGAGGCGATCGTGTAGCTGCGCGCCGTCGACGCGGCTGAGCGGCGCTTGGGGGAATAGAAGTTTCAGGAGATCGGCGCGCGTCTCGCCCCATTCATTGAGGATGAGTTTCGCGCCGGCGAACTCGGCATGGATCGCCAGCATCCCCGTGCCGGCGGAAGGCTCGAGCACGACATCGCCAGCGCCGATCCCCGCCGCAAGACTCGCGACATAGGCGAATTCCAGCGGCGTTGAGAATTGCTGAAGCGCCTCGCTTTCTTCCGAGCGCCGCGTTGCGCTCGGCAGCAGCGCGCCGATTTTCTTGATCATCGCGAGAATGCACGCCGGATCATTCGCCGATCGCGCAACCATTGCCGGCCCAAAGCGGCGCAGGAACAAAACCTGCGCCGCCTCAAGCGCTTCATAAGCGTCCTTCCAGCTCCAGGCCCCCTGCGCGTCGCTTGCGCCGAAAGCGCCTTCCATCGCCACGCGCAGGGCTGGGGCGTCGATGACGCGTCCCTTCGCAAGATGCGCGACGAGTGTTTGCGCCACTATCACCAGCGCATGCGGCTTGTCGTCCGAAATAAAGGAAAGTTCGGATTGTTCGCAGGGCGTTTCAGCAACGGCGAGGATCGTTCTCATCGATTGTCTCCGGGATTGTGACCGGCCCGGGACGCTCTCTCTTTGCTCCTCCCGGGCTCGCCCTCCCGGCCAAGCCCTCTTCCTCTTCTCTCCGCTCCGTCACGCCGACGGTCATCGCCGTGACGGCACCGCCGCCAAACCGTCAGGACGACGATGCCGGTTTTTGTGATGACTTGCTGATCGCGTCCCGCTTGGCAGCGGCGTTCTCGCGACAGCGGGCGCGCCAGGCGATTGCGTAAGGCCGATCCGTCGGCGTCAACAGATCTAGAATGTCCTCGGGGCAGTCGCTCTCGCAGGGCCCCATGTGCTCCGTCATATCCTTGTAGCCGAAGATGAATCCTTCCGGATCACGCGGGTTGTAGTAGGTGAGGCAGACGAGCGCGAAGACCGCGCGCGCCCCGTCGCTGCGCTGCTGCTCGACGGCGGCGTAATAGGCATCGCCAAGAAGTGCCGAGCGCAAAACTCTCGATCGGCCTTCCGCATTCTCGAAGGTGAATTGCGCGTCGAGATAATCGCGCGGTCCTGAATGACCACCGAGCGATTGCATATAGAGCCAGCCCATGGCGGCGGCCTTTCAAAATGGAGGGAAGATGCGCGCGCCAAGACGCGCGCGACGATGTGGGGGGAGAGAATTTTTCAGGGCAAGATCGGAAGAG
>JALHNR010000427.1 GCA_022843525.1 Methylocystis sp.
TCGAGGAGCCCATGAACACTTTGATCCCGGCCGCGCCGGGAAGCCGCTCCAATTCGCTCAGATGCGCGGCGTTCTCATGCGTGCCGCCGACCCAGAAGGCGAAATCGCAATGCATGCGCCCGCTCGCGCGCGCCACCTTGTCGGCGAGCTCCGCTTCGCCCGTCGTCAGCGGATTGGTGTTGGGCATGTCGAAAACGCCGACGACGCCGCCCAGAACCGCGCCGCGGGACCCCGATTCAAGGTCTTCCTTATGCGGCGCGCCGGGCTCGCGGAAATGCACCTGGCTGTCGATCACGCCGGGCAGAATATGCAGGCCGCGACAGTCGATCGTTTCACCGGCCGAGGCGCGAGACAGATCGCCGATCTCGGCGATCTTGCCGTCGCGAAGACCGACGTCGCGCGCGCCCTCGCCGTCCTGATTGACGAGCGCGCCGCCGGAGAGGATGACGTCGAAAACCTGCGGCATGAGTGGCGCCTCGCTTGCGATGTCGTCGCGGGGTGGAGTTTTGTTGCTAATGCGCCAAAGGCGCGCGAGACTCAAGCAGCTGGCGGCGGAGGCGGAAGAAAGACATGACGACGGCGATTCTGCTCGATGACCGCGCAATCATCGAGGTTGCGGGCGAAGAGGCGGGCAAGTTCCTGCATAATCTGGTGACCAACGACGTCGCCGCGCTCAAGCCCGGCGAGGCGCGGTTCGCCGCGCTGCTGACGCCGCAGGGCAAGATCCTGTTCGATTTTCTGGTCTTTGCCGCGGGCGACGGAGGCTACCTGCTCGACTGTCCGCTCGCCCTTTCCGCCGATCTCGAAAAACGTCTGAACATCTACAAACTGCGTTCGAAAGTGACGGTGACGAACCGCAGCGGGGAATTTGACGCGATCGCCTTTCCCGACTTGACCGAAGCGCCGAAGGTCGAGGCCGTCGCCATCGCCGCCGATCCGCGCGGGCCGCTCGGATTTCGCGCCATCGCGGCGAAAGGCAAGATACCGACGGAGGACGGGCGGAGCGCCTACGAGGCCCGGCGCATCCACGCCGGCGTGCCGCTCGGCGGCGTCGATTTCGACTATGGCGGAACCTTTCCGCACGAAGCCAATATGGATCTCCTCGCCGGGATCGATTTCAAGAAGGGCTGTTTCGTCGGGCAGGAAGTGGTGTCGCGGATGAAGCATCGCGGCCTGGTGCGAAAGCGGGTCACGAAATATCGCGCGCAGGGCGGCGCGCCCGCGCCGGGCGAAGCGATCCGCGCCGGCGACGTTGAAATCGGCGTCACAGGCTCGCGACTAGACGGAGAAGGTCTCGCCATGATCCGTCTGGACCGTCTTGGCGACGCCCTGGCCGCTGGCGCGACGCCCGTGGCGGCGGGGGCGGATTTGTCCTTTGAGACGCCGGACAAACCGCCGACATAGTGACGCGACGGCCGCCGCAGCAAACGAACGCAGGAGGCGCCGTCACGCCTGCCGGAGCTTGGTCTTCTTGGAGTCTCTCTTGCCGAAGGAATGCACGTACCAGCCCGCGCCCAAAGCGAGCGCGACGGTGGTGGCGACGGCGACCGCGGTCCAGGCGCGCAGAAACTCCTCGCCGACCGAGAAAGGGAAACGGGCGTTGTATTCCTTGCGGCCGTCCGGGCTCCGCGCCCGCACCAGAGCGACGTAATCTCCCTTTTTCTTGAAGTCGTGTTCGAGCTGGATCACCCCTGTCCGGAACTGGGCGGGAGGGAGATAGGCCTCGTTCGGCGCGACGTCATCGTCCCCTTTCGGGTCCGCTTCGACGATCCGGATCTCCACCATCATGTCGCGCAATTCGTCCTGCATCGTGTCGACCACGATGGTCGTCGGTCCGGTTTCGGGAACGTCCTCGCAGAACTGATCTCGCGATTGCGTCGGCTGATAGAAGGTGAAGGTGATGACGTTCGGGCCCATCTGGGCCGAGCATTCCCGGACTTTCTGGAACGCCTTGGCGGAATCCCTACGCACCGCCTGTGCGTCCGCGCGGGCGATCAAGCCGATCGCCGCGAGGAAAATGAATAGGAACCTGATTCTGAACATATCTCCGCCCGGCTTCGACAGCGCGTTTCGAGAATCGAGAATGCCGCAATTTTGGGCCTGGCGTCCATCGCCTCCCGCCGCAGAAGGCGACGAGAGGCGATGAAATGAGTTCGATCCTGGGAATCGGCGAGCCCAAGCCGGGCGCGTATCGCAGCTGGTCGCAGACCCGGCGCGGAATCAAATGCGCGTGCTGCGTGACCAGCTTTTAGATCAAAACGGCTGCTAACTCAGCGAAGCTGAGCGGCGCGTCCTTCGTAGACGACGTTCCCGAACGTAAGGTCGTCGATTGCTGCAACCGCCGGAACGAGCCAAGTCTGACGGGTCTTGCTCTCCGCCGGCCGGCCTTCATCAACCCGCTCGCGGCCGTTCGGAGCCGCCTATCGGGCCAAAGTATCGAGCGCGACGTCCATAGCGCGGACGAGCGCCACATTGCCGAAGAGAATGACCGCGATCGCGAGCGCGACGTAAAACACGTCCGTCACCGCAAGATGTCCAGCCGCACGCTCGGCGACGTCCCGTTCAGTCGGCTGCACATTCATCTGATCTTCCTTCCAGCGTAAAAATGTATCGTACTGGTCGCTTTTCACACAAAACCCGCCTGCTTGTTGTGCGGAAACACACAAGCGATGCTCAACGCTTCAGCAGCCGATTGGTTGCCTTAATAAACCCACAAAGATTGAAATTTTGTGACATTCGACCCCAAACTTCATGGCCAAGCGATACGCGTTCGCGACATGCCGCGATGCGGCCCGGCTTTCGTTTCGGCGGAAAGCTCTATAAGTTCAGGGCTCGAACCGGCTGCAGGCTTATGCTTAGAACGGCCGGGCAAGGGTGGACAGCGCCACAGAGCGAAAGAAGGGAAGGGCCACACGTGAGCGGAAGCCTGAACATCAGCGGCCGTACGACCGAAAGCGTCAACGCTCTCGCGGGCGCGCTGGTCGACCGTCTCGTCGCCGGCGCGGCGAAATATCGAATCGCTGTTGAGCGCGGCAGTCTCGGCGAATTGCTGATCGACGCCGGCGCCAAGGTCCCGGGCGGCATCGAGGCCGGCCTGCTGCTGACCGAGATCTGCATGGGCGGACTAGGGCGCGTCGCCCTTTCGCACGCGCCGGCCGCGCCCAAATGGCCATTTTGGCTGACTGTCACGAGTTCTGATCCGGTCGTCGCCTGCCTCGCCAGCCAATACGCCGGCTGGAGCCTGAGCCACGAAAAATTCTTCGCTCTCGGGTCGGGGCCGGGTCGCGCCCAGGCGCGGGCCGAAAAGCTCTTCGACGAGCTGACGTATCGCGATCTGGCCGACCGCGTCACCATCGTCCTCGAAAGCGCTTCGCCCCCGCCCAAGGAAGTCGTGGAAAAAG
>JALHNR010000428.1 GCA_022843525.1 Methylocystis sp.
AGCTTGGATACCGGTGACACCTGGCGAGGAGATCGATGCCTATCGTCGCGAGCGATGCATCCTTGCGACAAGGATTTGTATGAGCTCGAATATCGCCGTTCCGTCGCGACGCTTTTTTCTCGGCGCCATCGCGCCGGTATTGGCGGCGGTCGCTCTAGGACCCGCCGTCGCCAGCATCGCCGTCGTCGGCGATAGTCTCGCGTCCGGCTGCCCATTCCACACGCTGTCGTGTCGTCCCTTCGAGGTGATAAACTTCGCCAAGGGCGGCGCGCGGCTCGCGGATATCGCCGGGCAGTTAGAGCGTGCGCAACGAAAGCAAGCGCAGAGCTTCATTATCGACGGAGGTCTGAACGATCTTTTCGCCGCCGCCGCGTCGATCCGTGACATCGAACGCGATTTCCGCGGCGTGCTGCAAGTCCTCAATCCGGACGCTTCCGCGATCTTCACCTTGATGCCTTACATCGGCCAGAGAGAGGCAGCGCCGCGCATTGATGCAGCGAACGCAATGATGGCGGAGCTTTGCCGAGAGCGAGGCATCGAGGTGTTGGACCTTAATCCGCATGTCTCGCTCAATGGCGTGCGCCGCGCAGAGATGAGCGACGACGGGGTGCATTTCACGCCACGCGCCAATGCAGTGTGGATCGCGGCTCTTCGGGAGAAGTTGAGCGATCAGCTCTTCCTCGATAGTGGGAGATTAGCGAAAATCTTGCTCGCGCCAAGCTGACCGCGCTCGAGCGCGACGAACATGTCGCCGAGCGGATCAGGCGGCCGGATCTTCAATCGTCTCAAGGGCGTTGTCACATTGTCAGCTTGCCGGCCCTGACCTCTGGCTCTTATCCTGCACGATGACGAAAATCAGCTACGCCGGTTACCGCTTTCCGCCCGAGATCATTCAACAGGCAATCTGGCTCTATGTCAGATTCACTTTAAGCTTCCGCGACGTCGAGGATTTGCTAGCGGAACGCGGGATCGCGGTCTCTTATGAAACCGTGAGACGATGGGTCAATTATTTTGGGCCCAAAGATCGCAGCCGATCTGCGCAAACGCCGGCCGAAGCCGCACACCACATGGCATCTCGACGAAGTCTATCTCAAGATCGATGGACGCTTGGTTTATCTGTGGCGCGCCGTCGATAGTGAAGGAGAGGTTCTGGATGTCTTGGTCCAGACCAGGCGGAATAAGACCGCAGCGCTGAAATTAATGCGCAAGCTTCTGAAGAAATATGGCTTCGCGCCGGAGAATTTGGTGACCGACGATCTGCGGTCTTACCATGCCGCCGCGCGTGATCTTGGGATCGAACGTCGGCACCGCACCGGCCGATGGCGCAACAATAGGGCGGAGAATTCTCATCAACCGACCCGACGACGGGAACGCAAGATGCAAGGTTTCAAGAGCGTTGGTTCAGCACAAAGATTTCTCTCCTTTCACGCAGCAGCCCACAACACCTTCAACGTTCAACGCCATCTCATTTCAGCAAGGACGCACCGAGCTTTTCGAGGCTCGGCCATGGACACATGGCGTTCGGCCACTGCTGCAGCATAAACAAGATCGTCAACGAGATCATTCGCGTCTTTCGTTCGACAACGTGACAAAGCCTGCGACACCAATGGCAGAGACGAGGAGCAATGCGCGCGGGCGGCGGTCGGCGGAAATTCTCATCAGGATAATCAGCATGGGCGCCGCGCAACCAGTAGCAATCCGGAACCTTCGTCATCGGTCGACGGAATGCCACGGATCCAGTGCACAATGGCGCCGCTGGCTAGCCCCACTGCAGCTGAAGCATGCCAGGACCACGCTTCACTGTAATGCTGGCCGGCACTTTTGATAGGCGTACAATGTTCTATCCAATAGATCAGGGCATCGTGTTTACCCCAGGGAACGTTCTCTATGCTGTCGATGACGACGTTGACGCCCTTCGCCAAGTGGATCAGCGCGGATTTCGTCCACCACGTTAGATGGTGGGGTGGCGCGTTCATTAAGAAATTTGGTATGCGGGTCATTGCGGAAGGGACATGCGGCACGCCGACCATAATTAGCCCCCCCGGTTTGACTGCCTGCACCATCTCAGCGAACAGGTTGACGGGCGCCTTGACATGCTCAAGGACCTGAAAGGCGCACACGACGTCATAAGCACCCGTGTGATTTACGAGGTGCTGAGCTAGCGTCTCGCTGCACACCGAGCCGTCGGCGTCGCCCTCGGCGACATGCGGGTCAAGCCCAGTGTAAGTCGCCTGTGGCACGCACGTTCGGAAGTTCCCAAGTCCGCACCCGATATCGAGCACGCGAGCGCCGGGCTTGACGTGTCGGGCAGCCATCTCAAACTCCGGGCGGGCGGTTTGTTTTGAATAGAGACCTAAAGCGCGAAGTCTTGAATAGAACGCCGCGTAAAATGCGTCGTCGCCTTCAACAAGTGGGTCGAAGAAATAGAGACCTGTGGGCGACTCCCACAAGCCGAATCGATCGACCCCGTCGAAGCTCGGCCGGGGATCCGTCTTGAACTCGATTCGCCATAAGCGAATGAGGAGAATTGCTGGCACCCACTGAATATGGCGGACTGCGGGAAGGCCGGTGATCGGGCAAGCCGGAACGCGTCCCTGATCCAAGGTCATTGAGGTCTGCCTTCAATTTCGTGCTTGCTACCGGTTGGTGATTTTGGGGCCGGCATTGAGGCCCATGCAAGCAAAATCGCCATGGACACTCGGGTCAAGTGTCAGAGTCATGACCGTGGAACGCGAGGGGAGCCGTTGAGCGATGGCCACCGCAGCGGAGATCGGCTCTTGTCCGGGATGCAAGACCCAAATCTCGCCATCACAGCAGGCAGAGAGTGTTTGAAAAAATTTTGACTCGCTGATCGTCGGCCCAGCGCTTTGCATGTCGCCCAGACTTCGTCGCGTTGCGCGCGCTATGCGGATTCGAAGGATTCTTCGCAGCAAAGACATGAAGCGACTCGCCTGCCAGGAATTTACGAGATTCGTCGCGTGGCCGGCTGAGCAACCTCAATCAGCTCCGCCGTCCACGCTCGCATTGCAGGAGCGGCCGGTCATGGACTAACATGCTCTAGCCCGGCCCACGAGCAGTCTCGCGATGGGATAAGTAGCGTGCGCAAAAGGACAACCCCATGATGAATGCGGTCATTCGTGCGTCGGTGCCGATGAAGCAATTCCGCTGCCCAAACGGACTCCGTGTTTGGAATGCTCCGAAGTCTCGCCATGACACGCGCTTTCTCTTCAAGGAGATTTTCGAACGGCATTGTTACGAGCAGCATGGAATTTCGGTCAATAGCGGCGATGTTGTTCTCGATATAGGCGCAAATGTCGGGATGTTTGCGCTTTCACTGATGGAGCGCTTTCGTGATCTCAAAATCATATGCGCGGAGCCGGTGCCCAACACATATGCCTGC
>JALHNR010000429.1 GCA_022843525.1 Methylocystis sp.
GCCTGAGGCCGAGCGGAACACGCTGAAATCGACCCAGGCGTCGATGGCCAGCATCGCGCGCTTGAGTTTCGGCTTCCAATCCTCGGGAAACAGGTCGCGCAAGGCGGTTTATGCCCTTATCTGGTGGCCGAATGCCCTTTAACCGGCAACCGGTGGCGAAAAACGGACGCTTCCGCCCGCGTCGCCGCCAATATAGCGGATCGGCAGGCGATTTCCCATAATTCCGTCGCGGTTCCGGCGGGTTAATGGCGGGGAAGGTGAACGGGAACTGGGGCGGAAATAGGGGGAGCCCTTGTCACGCGCTGCGGGTCAAGACGCCCGACGGCCGTTGCCGGCTACTGCCATGTGCTATACATGTATAGCAACAGGAGTTGCCCGGATGCTGGCGCTGCGATTGCCCCCCGATATCGAAAAGCGGCTTGACGCGCTCGCCAAGAAAACCGGCCGCACCAAGAGCTTCTACGCCCGCGAGGCGATTTTGCGGCAGATCGAGGATATCGAGGACGATTATCTGGCGCGCAAGCGGCTGGCGCGCGGCGGCCCGCGTGTCTCGCTGGAGACCCTTGAGCGACAGGCCAAGAAGCGCGCGGCGGGTTGAGCCGTGACGAAAGCTTGATCGCGCCGCCGCCCGCGAACTACGCAAGCTCGGCGCGCCGGCCGAGCGGCTCATTCTGCGTTATTTGCGCGAGCGGGTGGCCGGCAGCGACGATCCACGCCGTATCGGCCATGCGTTGACAGGCGATCTCAAGGGGCTATGGCGCTACCGGGTCGGCGATTATCGCATTGTCGCCAGTATCGAGGACGACCGCTTTGTCGTGTTGATTGTCACCATCGGCCATCGCCGGGAGGTGTATCGGTGAGGAATCACGCCGCCCGGCGGATGGCGCAACAGGCTCATGAGGCCCGCTATGGCAAGGCAAAGCGCTCGTAAGACCGGCCCGGACGCGATCACGCGCGGCAGCGGCAATGTGTTCGCCGATCTGAATTTCCCCGATGCCGGGGAGCGGCAGACCAAGCTGCGGCTTGTGCACGCGCTCAATATTTTGATCGACGCCGAGCGGCTGACGCAATGTACTGCCGCGCTGCGGCTGGGGCTTACCCAGCCCAAGGTATCGGCGCTGCGCAACTATAAATTGGGAGGCTCTTCGGTCGAGCGGCTGATGAGCTTATTCAATGCGCTTGATCGCGATGTCGAGATTATCATTCGGAAAAAGTCGAAGTCGCGCGGGGCAAGGATTTGCATGGTGGCGGTCTGAGCGATTGTGTGCACGGGATCGCTGTTAATTTTGTCGATGGTTCTGCAACTGGGCACGGCTTTGGTCGTTGCGATAACGGAGAAATTTAGGTGGCGAAGGCGATTTTTACGATCAAAACCGGATCTGGCTACAAAGACCGACGGGAATTGTACTATCACTTTCCACGCATTTATCTGAACCAAGTTGAAGCCGCAAAGGGCGACGCCATAATTTATTACGAACCACGCCGATCTGAAACCGGCGTTGGCCTACAAGCGTACTTCGCAACGGCGCGCGTCGTCGACATCCAGCGCGACCCTGATGAGAGCGATCATTTCTACGCTCGAGTTGCCGACTATCTAGACTTCGACAAGCCCGTCAGTTTCAATGAAGAGGGCAAGTATTATGAAAGCGCGCTTCAAAAGGATGACGGCTCTACGAACAAAGGCGCATTTGGCCGAGCTGTAAGGCTCGTTTCGGAAGTCGAATTCGATCTCATTCTTCGTGCTGGATTTTCTACTGAACTCGATTTTGACGTCACTCCCGCCGTTGCATCGGGGTTCGAAGAACCAGTGGTGGAATTTCAGCGGGCAATGGTCGAGATGACGGTCTCGCGACCTTTTCGCGATCAAGCTTTCAAGACGGCGGTAAGGTACGCCTACGAGAATCGATGCGCCGTTACAGGGTTAATGCTTATAAATGGGGGAGGGCGCCCGGAAGTACAGGCGGCTCACATTCAACCTGTTGCTGCCAGTGGTCCCGACGCGATTCGGAATGGCATAGCTCTCTCCGGCACGTTTCACTGGCTATTTGACAGAGGGTTGATTTCGGTCTCGGACGATTACCGGATTTTAGTGGCCGATAAGGTTCCTGAGCAGGCGCGAAGGATGTTGAACGCTGATGGAAAAATTCTAAGACCACAAAGCGATGCCCACCTTCCAAGTCCCCATTTTTTGAAATTTCACAGAGAGAATGTGTTTAAGGGAGTATGATTTTGCGCCACTCACTCAGATGAGTGAGGTCGTATTTCTCGCCATACCAGCAGACGTATTCGTGCGGTGTTTGTCCAGATTTCCAGCTCTTTCTCAAATCGCTCTCGGACGTCCCTGCATCCTCGATCGTGATCGCGAAGTTCGAGTTGAGCGCTTGGCCAACTAGCTGTCGCCAGCGCAAGAACGAAGGTTCGGAAATGTCGGCGGACATGGAAATACCGATTAGCGAGGGGGTGGAAAACTTAGCGAATTACTTGACAAAGCCAAATAAAAGTTCACGATATGTTCTATCAAAAGGAGGCAGCTATGGCAACCAATCCCCCGAAAGGCGATGGCCACCGCAACGGCGCCGTGCGCGACCGCTCGCAGACCTACAATCCGAAAACCGAGCAATATGTGAAGCGAGATGCCGACAGCGGCCGGTTCCTCGATGTGAAGCAGGACGGCAACAAGTTCAAAGGCGTGCGGCGGGAGAAGTAGTGGGCGCGTGGCGTGTCGAAAAGTTTCTGGTCCATAACGAGCGAACCAAGCTGACCGCGACGTGGTTGAACACGTTGGCGACGGCGTCGGTCGCGGCGGGTGTCTTCGCTCCGATAGCGGCATTATTGTACCAACTCGCGCCCGTTTCGATGGCTGTGCGTGATTTCATTGCCATCGGTCTTGGTTGTTTCGCAATCGGCGGCGCCTTACATTTGTTGGGACGAGCATCCCTCGGGAGACTGCGCGAATGAGCCAGAATGTAATTCTCGCGCTTGCCTGGCTGGTTTTTTCGGCCGGCCTTATCGCTGGCTTTGTCCTGTTGCTCGGCCGGTTCGAGGATCGCGCCGAACGGCGCAAGGCGCATCACGCAGCCGAGTAGGCGAGCGGGCGGCCTTTGGACTGTAGTCCTTGACAGCGTGACGCTGCTAGGCTATCCTTCCGGCATCCTCCACAATTGCATCCGGATGTCCCATGACACCACGCCTGTCCGTGCGCGCGCGGGCGCGCGAAGTTTATGGCGAGTTGGCGGAGAGGGTTGGGTCTTCCGCAGTGCCTAGCACCCCCACCCCCGACCCCTCCCCACAAGGGGGATCGTTGCGTAATTGACGAAACGGGCATCCTGATCCCGGATTTTGATCGTTGGAATCGGGGCGATGAGGTCTCCGCGCGGTGCTTT
>JALHNR010000430.1 GCA_022843525.1 Methylocystis sp.
GCGCGAGCTCGCGTTCGGCGAGCGCCGGCAGTATCTGCATCAGCACCAGCCGGCAGACTTCGCCGCTTGTTTCGGCGCCGAACGGCGGCAGTTCGGCGAAGGCGTCGCGCTCGTCCGCACCGTGTAGGCCGACGTCGCCCGGATCGCAGACCAGCAGCACGCGCCACGCCTCGGGAAATTCGGCGCGCGCGACGACCGGCGGCGTTACGGTGTGAGGCCCGCGTCCGCCGTCGACGACGACGCCGCCCAGCTGGAAGAGGCCGGCGCCGAGCCCCGAGCGTGCGCCGCGCGCCATCAGCGCCGCATCGGCGGCCGGGTCGTTCGGCAGGTCCTCGAGACGGCGCAGCGCCGCGCTCACCGCGAGCGCCAGCTGGGTGCCGGAGCCCAGGCCCGCATGGGCGGGAATCGCTTCTTGCAGCGTCAGCCTGTGGCGCTGCGTCAGGCCAAGCGCCTCCTGCGCGCGCGCCAGCAGCGCGGCGGCGCGTTCGGCTTCGGGGCCCTCGACGGAATTTTTATCGGCGCGGGTCAGCATCAGCCGGGTCGCCGGCGCGTCGAGCGCGAGGCCGACGCCGCCGAACTTGCGCCCAAGGCCGCCGTTCATATCAAGAAAACCCAGATGCAGCCGGGCGCTCGCCGCGACGCTTACCTTTGCCGGCATGCCGCCTCTTTTGGTGCGACTGAAGACTTCGGGTCGGTTTAGGCTATAACGCGTCTCAGCGAAAGAATGTTGCGGCGCAAAGCGCAAGAGGGGAGCCTGAGATGGCGAAGGAAGAGCGCGCGTATTCCGAAGACGAGATCGCCGCGCGGCTGAAGAGCGAACTGCCGCACTGGCGCTATGAGAACGGCTGGATCCGGCGCAAGTTCAAGACGCATGGCTGGAAGGGCACGCTGATGGTCGTCAATACGGTCGGCCATCTCGCCGAGGCCGCCTGGCATCACCCCGATATCGCCGCCTCCTACGCATGGGTCGAGGTGAAGCTTCAGACCCATACGGCGAAGGGAATCACCGACAAGGATTTCGAACTCGCCAAGAAGATCGAGGAGGTCGTCTCCTGGCGCCCTGGCAAGGCCGGCGGCGCGCTCGAAGGCACGCCCGAGAGCGATCAGCGCTTCGCTTATGTGAAATACGACGACTGACG
The DNA here is from genome assembly GCA_022843525.1 of Methylocystis sp. Taxonomy (GTDB): domain Bacteria; phylum Pseudomonadota; class Alphaproteobacteria; order Rhizobiales; family Beijerinckiaceae; genus Methylocystis. The sequence continues at coordinate 1,140 of JALHNR010000430.1, forward strand.
GAACGCGCGCTTGGCTTTCGACGTTCAGGCGATCGCGACGGCGCGCGATCGCTTTCTTTCGCTGATCGGAACGCGCCCCATCATCATGGGGATCGTCAACGTCACGCCCGATTCCTTTTCGGACGGCGGGCTGTTCGCGACGCGTGACGCCGCGCTCGCGCAGGCGCAGGCGCTCGTCAGCGCTGGCGCCGACATCGTCGACGTCGGCGCCGAGTCGACGCGCCCCGGCCACACGCCGCTCACGGCGGAAGAGGAGTGGGCGCGGCTGGAGCCGTTGCTCGCCGCGCTGGTGGCGCAGGCGGGCGCGCCGGTGTCGATCGACACCTACAAAGCCGAGACGGCGAGGCGGGCGCTCTCGCTCGGCGTCTGTCTTGTCAATGATATCTGGGGCTTACAGCGCGATCCTTTGATGGCGGCAACGATCGCGCAAGCCGGCGCCGCCGTCGTGATCATGCATAATCGCGAGACGACGGAACCGGAGATCGACATCGTCGCCGACATGAAGCGCTTCTTCGCCCGCTCGCTCGAGATCGCGCGGCGCGCCGGCGTGCCCGAGCGGCATATTCTGCTCGACCCAGGGATCGGCTTCGGCAAGAGCCGCGAGCAGAACTATGACGCGCTGCGCGCCACGCCGGAGCTGTTGGCGCTCGGGTTTCCGCTGCTCATCGGCGTCTCGCGCAAATCAATATTCAAGGGGCTGGGCGACGGCGTTCTCGAGGGACGGCTCGTCGGCACGCTGGCGGCCAATCTTTTTGCCGCGCGCGACGGCGCGCAGGTCTTTCGCGTGCATGACGCGGCGGAGCATCGCGCGGCGTTCGAAGTGATGCGCATTCTCGCTGCGCGCCCGGGAGGTTGAGACATGCGGGTTGGATTTGGGCTGGGCAGCAATCTCGGCGACAAGCCGGCCAATATTCGTGAGGCGCTGCGGCTGATCGAGGCGCGCCAGCTGGCGCGGCTCGATCAGATCTCGCGACTCTACCGCACGCCGCCCTGGGGCGATCTCGACCAGGGGGATTTCGCCAACGCCTGCGCCATCGGCGACACCACGCTCGCGCCCTATGAACTGCTTGCAGCGGTCAAGAAGATCGAGGCGGACATGGGCCGCGCGCCGACGCGGCGCTGGGGGCCGCGGCTGATCGACGTCGACATCCTCTTCCTCGGCGACCACGCGATCGACGATCCGGAGCTAACCTTGCCGCATAAGGAGCTTTTCCGCCGCGGTTTCGTTCTCGCGCCGCTTGCCGAAATCGCCCCTGACCTCGAGCTGGACGGCGTCACCATGCGCGCGGCGCTGGCCGGCGCTGACGCCAGCGGCGTGCGTCCGTGGTCGGACGAATAGCCGCCCCACCCCTGATGGTTGCCTGCCTTCGCGGCGCAGCATTCGCTGCCGCTCCGGCGTCTCGGGCGGACTTTGAAATCAGAAATATACCATTTTTACAACATTCTATGAAGAATTGTGCGTCGCGCCATAGCTTGTCCAAGAGTCTCTCATGGGTGGGAGATTAGCTATCCACTAGGGTTGCATTAGCTATTCGATAGATTGTTTTGCTCTATACTAATGGGTATTGTGATTATCGGGGGTTATTGGAATGTTGCGGCACGCTGAGCTGGGTCTACGGTCTGCTCTTTCAAGGGGCGGATTGGGGATTTTGGCTTAGGCGGCGACGTCGGTTTTCGTCCGATAACAACAAGCAGCCGGGTTCTGGGGTTTTGGGGATTTGCTCGCGCAGGCGGGGGATTTTCCGGGATTTTCGGGAAGGCTGCGGCAAACAAGGGCGGTTTTGCGTGTTTTTAGAAGAAGACGCGCTTTCGCTTTGCTTTACGAAACGAGGACGAAGCGGCTCCGTTGTGGGAGGCGGAGCGATACCGGTCACGCGCAATTCCCTGGGAGCACATTGGAGGAGAAGGGTATGAGCTCAACGACTGACACAGCAGCCCGCGCTGCTGCTGGCACGGAAGCTGTAGTAGACCTGAAGGGCATGTGGATCGGCTTGGCCGTTCTGAACGGGTTCTATCTGGTCGTCCGGATTTACGAGCAGGTTTTTGGCTGGCGCGCCGGCCTTGATTCGTTCGCTCCGGAGTTTCAGACATATTGGATGTCGATCCTTTGGACCGAGATTCCGCTTGAGCTGATCTCCGGCATTGGCCTTGCGGGCTTTCTTTGGAAGACGCGCACGCGCGACTTCTCGAACCTGGCGCCGCGCGAAGAGATGCGCCGCCTGGTTGTCGAAGTGCAATGGCT
>JALHNR010000431.1 GCA_022843525.1 Methylocystis sp.
TCGCGCCGACGCCGCGACGCAATATCTTCAACCAGACGGACTTGACCTACAAATTCGAGATGACGCCCGAGATCCGCCACTTGATGCTCGTGGGCGCGGAGTTCGGCAATCAATGGTCCTTTACGGGAAGAGACATCTCGCGGTTCAACAATCCGTTCAACGGGCCGCGAAGGCTCACGACTCCGTTCTGGGCTCCGACGGTTTACGCTCCGGTCTTCTTCGACAACTACTTTGATACGGCGACGCGGCGCTGGAACACGAACCTCGACATTGGCTCTGGCTATGTCCAGGACCAGATCGAGGTGACCAAATATTTCGATGTTCTCGCCGGCGTACGGTTCGACAGCTTCCATATGAGGTTCAACGACGGGATCACCTTCGAAAACCAGAGCCGCCTCGACAACAAATGGTCGCCGAGATTCGGTCTGATTTTCAAACCCGTGGAGATCGTCTCCTTATACGGAACCTATTCGCGATCGTTCCTGCCGCAGTCGGGCGATCAGTTCAATCAGCTGCCCAGGAGGGCCGCGAGCCTGGCGCCGCAAGGCTTCGAAAATATCGAGTTCGGCTTCAAGGCGCAGCTTCTACCGACGCTGCTGTTCACTGGCGCAATCTACCAACTGAACCGTTCGAACCAGGCGTTGACGCTGACTGCGCTGACCTCCGTTCTCGCCAATACGCGCACGCAAGGCGCCGAACTGGGACTCACCGGCAATGTGACCGACGAATGGCAGGTCTCGCTTGGATACGGACACCAGGACGCGCGCGTCGTGTCGACCGATGGCGCCTTCAATCCGCGGCAGCCCTTTCTCACGGATGTCGGCAAGGTCAATCCGTCGGTTCCGAGAAACACTTTCTCGTATTGGAACCGTTACGATTTGTCGTCGTTCGTTGGCGGGGGTCCTGGCGTTCTCGGATTGGGCGCCGGCGTGATCTATGCTTCGAGCTTCTACCCGTCTCTCGACAACAGGGTGATCGTGCCCGGTTACGCGCGCGTTGACGGCGCGCTTTTCGTAAAGGTGACGGAAAACATCTCCGGCCAGCTCAACATCGAGAACCTCACCGGCGCCTACTACTACGCCTCGGCGCACAACAACAACAACATCATGCCCGGCGCCCCGCGCTCGGCCTATGTCACTGTCAATGCGAGGTTCTAGCCGGCGAAACATCGCCGGCCCGCGTATTAGCTTGCATGGCGTTGCTTGGCGCCTGTAAAAATCCGCACTCTCGAGGCCGCACAAGCGAGCGGCGCCGGCTTAAAGCTCTTGCGCTGCGCCCGCTGGTCCTGCACCTAGGGCGACGTGACCCGCAAGCCCGACGAAATATCCGCCGATCTGATGCAGCCGCTGGCGACTCTGCCGGTGTTCTACGCCCTTGCCCGGCGGCGCGTGCTGGTCATTGGCGGCGGCGAAGCGGCGGCCTGGAAGGTCGATTTGGCGGCCGCGACCGGCGCGCGGGTCGATGTTTTTGCTTCTGCGCCTTGTGACAAGCTTCGCGAAATCGGTGAGGCGCGCGACAACGTCTCCATACACGCGCGCGCCGTCGCGCCGGAAGATTTTGCCGGCGCGGCGATGGCGCTTGGCGCGGTGGAGGACGACTCGCTCGCGCGTCAGGCCCATCAGTGGGCGCGCGCCGCCGGCGTGCCGATCAATCTCGCCGACCGGCCTGCGCTCAGCGATTTCATTATGGGCGCCATCGTCAATCGCTCGCCGCTCGTGATCGGCGTCTCGACGGGCGGCGCATCGCCGGTTTTCGCCCAGGCCGTGCGCGGCCGAATCGAGACGCTGGTGCCTGCGACGTTCCAAGCCTGGGCGCGCGCGGCGCAGGCCTGGCGGCCGTTCGTGCGCACATCCGGACTGGATTTTTTGGCGCGGCGCGATTTCTGGCGCCGGTTCACGCGGCTCGCCTTCCGCGAGATCGAGAGGACTCCGCAAGACGACGACCGCGCGGCGCTGCTCGAAGAGGCGCGCGCCGGCGCCGAGGCCACGGCGCGCGGCCGCGTCACGCTCGTGGGCGCGGGTCCCGGCGATCCGGAGCTTCTGACGCTGAAGGGCATGCGCGCGCTCGCCGGCGCCGACGTCGTGCTTTTTGATGACCTCGTTCCGGCGAGCATTCTCGATCTCGCCCGCCGCGAAGCGACGCGGATCAACGTTGGGAAGCGCGGCTATGCGCCCTCGGTGCGCCAGGAGGAAATCAGCGCTCTGCTCGTCCAACTCGCGCGGGAGGGCAAGAACGTCGTGCGGCTGAAAGGCGGAGACCCGCTCATCTTCGGGCGCGCCAATGAGGAAATCGCCGCGTTACGGGAGGCAGGCTTTTCAATAGAGATCGTGCCCGGCGTGACCGCCGCCTGCGCCGGCGGCGCCGCGATCGGCGCCTCGCTGACGAGCCGGGAGACGGCCCGGCGTCTGCAATTCATCACCGCGCACACGAAGGACGGCGAATTTCCCGAAGACTTCGATTGGGGCGCGCTCGCCGACGAACGCGCCACGACGGCCGTCTATATGGGGAACCGCACGCTGCCGGAATTGTCACGTCGTTTGCTGCAGGAGGGCATGTCGCATGATACGCCCGCCTTCCTCATTGAACGCGCTTCCACGCCGCACGAGCGCGTGGTCAAAGGCACCATCGCGGACTTGCCTTCGAAAGTGGCGGACCAAACGATCGTCGGTCCCGTCATGGTGCTGATCGGCTGGGCGCTCACAGAGACCTGATTTCGCGCTATTGTTCGACAGAAGCGCGAGCGGAGATGCGATATGGCCTTCACGAGACGATCCGCACTGCTTGCGTCGGGGCTCGGCTTGCTGTCCCCCACAGCGCTCGCCAAGGCCAATTCCAAACCGTCGCCCCTTCGCGAGCCGACCCAAAAGCATCTGAACGAACTCAATGGGCTCGTCGTCGACGTCATGAGAAAAACGGGCGTGCCGGGGATGTCGGTCGCCGTCGTTTCGCCCGATCGCGTGCTCTATTTGAAAGGATTTGGCGTGCGTCGCGCCGGCGCGGCCGAACGCGTAGACCCCGACACGGTTTTTCAGCTCGCGTCGCTTTCCAAACCACTCTCCACGACGGCTGTCGCGAGCCTCGTCGGAGACGGCGTCGTCTCGTGGGATCATCCGATCGTGCGGAGCCTGCCGGATTTCGCCATGAGCGATCCGTGGGTCACGCGCGAGATCACGCTGCGCGACATGTTTTGCCATCGCAGCGGACTTCCCGATCATGCCGGCGATCTTGTCGAGGATATCGGCTACGACCGCGACGAAATCATTCGCCGGCTGCGCTACATCAAACCGGACACCAGCTTTCGCACGCATTACGCATACAACAATATGGGGTTTTCGGCGGCGGGTTTCGCGGCGGCGAAAGCTGCAGGCAAG
>JALHNR010000432.1 GCA_022843525.1 Methylocystis sp.
CGTGCTCCTTCAGTACCTTGATGATCTGCTCTTCGGTAAATCTGCTCTTGCGCATGTCCGTCTCCCGTAGGGAACGGATTCTACCCAAAATCGAGGGCGTTTAAGGGGAGCAGGTCAATGCTATTGGGGCTGCGGCTGGCGTGAACGCTGACCCTTTTGGGTTATGCAGGCTCAATTGAAGCCCCACCATCCGCCCCTCGTGATCGGGAATTGACACAATAGCTGCGCGGAGTCGTCCGTCGCCATATGCCGTCACCAAATAGATAAACTGGCCAAGCGGATACCAAACTTGGCCACGATGCGCATACTTGTTATTGCTTCTTCGCTCTTCTCTAAAAATAAGACCATAGCCATCGACTATCGGCGCTCGAATTAGACGACCGTCGTAAATGTGAGATTGCTCGATCTTTCCCCATTCAAGAGTCGTTACGTAAGCACAAATCAATTCTGAGTTCTTATAGTCGTTGCGCAACGTCAGGTAAGAACCGACAACGGACAGCGACCCGAGGCCTCCCGAGTGCGGGGTTACGAGCCCCGCCCGCAGGCGCCACCCCTCCCCCACGTCCAGCGAGCGTCTGCAGAACGCCCCCCGCTTGGGGAAGGTATTCGTTTATAAACCTGGGATTTAGGAAGAGCCAAGGGCGCTTCTCCGTGCGGCCGCCGGATTCGGGCCATGCCCGCCGAGAGACATAATGTTACCAAGCCTATATCAAAAATTGTGCTAGCAAGGTCTTTCTGCACAGGTGCCGCCGGGTGCGGAATGGCTCCGCTCCTGCCGCGACAAAAAAAGGGGGAGACGATGAAGCTCGGACGCATCACGATCGCGGCCCTTTTGCTGCTTGGTCTTCAGGCCACGGCAATCGCGCAAAACCCGCAGCCAAGCCCGCCGCAGCGACCGGGTCTGCCGCCGATCGCAAGGCCGGAAGCTCCGGCACTGATCGAACCGAGCCGTCCGAAACCGGATTTGGTCGGACTCAAGGCCTGCCGCGACGCCTGCGCGGCTGAGCTTCGCCGTTGCCAGACTGCACGCGAACGAAACTGCACGGCCGCGAACACGAAATGCCAAAGCGACTGCCGCAAAAAGCTCACGGTGATACCGGGTCCCAGTCGAATTCCGCTGGAGCGGCAATAGCACCGTTGGGCTAGCCGCGTTGTCTTGGCCTACTCCGCCGCGACCGGGGTCAATTCACCGGCGGCCGCCATATTGCGGCGCAGCCATTCGGGATCGATGTCGAAGCCGTTCGGCCAGGTCGGCGCGCCGAACTCCAGGAACACGCGGTTGAAATAAGCTTCCGCGCGCAACGGCTCCATCATCGGGCCGGGCTCCGCGACCATTGCGGAAAAATCGTGCTCGCCGCCGCTGCCATCGCTGAAGCGAAGGCGCAACCGGAAGCCGCCGAGCTTTTCCATTTTGGCGATCTTAGTCAGCATCGAGACCCGCTATCCGTTCGAGCGGCAGTTTAGCACGGGCGCGCGGTGAAAGCGCTGGATCCCCGCCTTCGCGGGGATGACCGGAGTGGGTGGCGCCACTACACTCCTCAGCCTCACCTTCCTTCACCCCCACCGCCGGAGCCTTCATGCCCAAAGCCTACTGGATCAGCGTCTATCGCGAGATCAAGGACCCCGCCAAGGTCGCGGCTTACGCCAAGCTCGGCGGTCCGGCGCTGGTCGCGCATGGCGCGAAGTTTCTCGCCCGCGGCGTGCCGGTCGCGGCCTATGAGGCCGGCTTGAAGGAACGCGCCGTGGTCATCGAATTCGAGAGCGCCGCCAAGGCGATCGAGGCGCATGACTCGGCTGCCTACAAGGAAGCGCTCGCCGCGCTCGGCGACGGCGCGGTGCGCGATCTGCGCATTGTCGAGGGCGATGCGTAGCGCGGCACCTGCGGCCCTGAGCCCGCATGGTGAACGAAGCGTTAACGCAGACGGCAAGGTAAAACCGTCCGGTTTTTTCCGCAATATTGACACTTGTGCTCTACGGCTAGGACAACCGCCCGCTCGACGACTGTCAGGAGCGCCAATGCCGATCGATATGCGAATGGCCGCCAAATTCGCCGCCACCAAGGTTCTGGTGGTGGACGACGAGCATTTCATGCGCAAGGTCGTGCGCACCTTGCTGATGAGCATCGGCATCGGCACCGTCTATGAGGCGCAGGACGGGCTGGACGGCCTCGAACAAATTCGCCGCGAGCGGCCCGATGTCGTCATCGTCGACTGGAACATGCCGCAACTGGACGGCCCCGGCTTCGTGCGGCTGGTGCGCTCGCCCGCAGCCTTTTCCTATCCCGACGTGCCGCTGATCATGCTGACCGGGCACGGCGAGCGCTCGCGCGTGCTCGAGGCGATGCAGCTCGGCGTCAATGAATATCTGCTCAAGCCGGTGTCGGCGCATGCGTTGCAGGAGCGGCTGATCGCGGTGCTGACCAATCCGCGGCCGATCATCCAGCGCCCCGGTTATTACGGGCCGGCGCCGCGCGCCGACGTGGCGAAGGTGCATGCCGACAATGACCGTTCCATCGCCATGCTAGAGTGACCGCCGGCAGGGCGGTTTGCGCATAAAAAAAACGGCGGGCTTTCGGCCCGCCGTTTTGATTCAGAAGTAAGAGCTGGATCCCCGCCTATTGCGTAAGACGCGCTTCGCGCTTTTGCGCGGGGATGACCGGTGGGTGTGTCAGTTATCCAAGAACGACCGCAGCTTGCGGCTCCGGCTCGGGTGCTTCAGCTTGCGCAGCGCCTTGGCCTCGATCTGGCGGATGCGCTCGCGCGTCACCGAGAACTGCTGGCCGACTTCTTCCAAGGTGTGGTCGGTGTTCATGCCGATGCCGAAGCGCATGCGCAGCACGCGCTCCTCGCGCGGGGTGAGAGACGCGAGCACGCGCGTCGTCGTCTCGCGCAGGTTCGACTGGATCGCCGCGTCGATCGGCAGGATCGCGTTCTTGTCCTCGATGAAGTCGCCGAGATGCGAGTCTTCCTCGTCGCCGATCGGCGTTTCGAGGGAGAGCGGCTCCTTGGCGATCTTGAGAACCTTGCGCACCTTCTCCAGCGGCATGCCGAGCTTCTCGGCGAGTTCCTCCGGCGTCGGCTCGCGGCCGATTTCGTTGAGCATCTGACGGCTCGTGCGCACGATCTTGTTGATCGTCTCGATCATGTGCACCGGAATGCGGATGGTGCGCGCCTGATCGGCGATCGAGCGCGTGATCGCCTGGCGAATCCACCAGGTCGCGTAAGTCGAGAACTTGTAGCCGCGGCGATATTCGAATTTATCGACCGCCTTCATCAGGCCGATATTGCCTTCCTGGATCAGGTCGAGGAACTGCAAGCCGCGGTTGGTGTATTTCTTGGCGATGGAGATGACGAGGCGCAGGTTCGCTTCG
>JALHNR010000433.1 GCA_022843525.1 Methylocystis sp.
TGGTACACCTTCTCCGGCTATCGCCGCTATCACGCGGAATGCCACGTCTGCCACGGCCCCAATGGCGGCGGCTCGACCTATGCGCCGGCGCTCAAGGATTCGGTGAAGCGGTTCGACTATGCCGAATTCGCCGGCATCGTCATCGGCGGCCGCCAGAACGGCAACAGCGTTATGCCGGCCTTCGCCGAAAACAAGAACGCCTCCTGCTACATCGACGATCTCTACGTCTATCTGCGCGCCCTCTCGGCCGGCGCCATCGAGCCCGGCCGTCCGGGGAAGAAGGAAGACCGCCCGGAGGCCTTCGCCAAGGCCGAGACCGAGTGCATGAACCAGAAGTAAGAGCGTCAATACGATCGCATGATCCGCTTCACGCATCGGCGCGGTTTTTCCGCGCTGCTCTCGACGGGCTGGGCCGCCGCAATCCTCTTTGTGGCGGCCCCCGCCTCGGCGCAGCATATGGGGCCCGACGCCGGCGCCAAGGGCGACGATAATCAGGGTTCGATCGAACTCGTCGATCCCAAGACGCTGCGCGTGTGCGCCGATCCGAACAATCTTCCGTTTTCAAACGACAAGGGCGAAGGCTTCGAGAACAGGATCGCCGAATTCCTGGCGAAGAAGCTCGGCAAGGATCTCGCCTATACCTATTATCCGGGCGCCACGGGCTTTGTGCGCAATACGCTTAATGCGCATCTTTGCGACGTCATCCTCGGCATGCCGCAGGGCAATGACCTCGTGCAAACCACCAATCCCTATTACCGGACGACCTACGCCATCGTGACCCGGGCGGGCTCGGAGCTTGACGGCGTCAAGGCGCTCGACGATCCCCGTTTGAAGGAAAAGCCGCGTCGCATCGGCCTTGTCGCCAACACGCCGCCCGGCAATGTTCTGGCGATGAATGATCTGATGGCGTCGGTGAAGCCCTATGCGCTGATGGTCGACACGCGCGTCGAATCCTCCGGCGCGGCGATGATGCATGATCTCGAAAAGGGCGAGATCGACGTCGCGCTGCTGTGGGGGCCGATCGCCGGCTACTACGCCAAACACTCGAGCGAGAAGCTGAATGTGACGCCGCTGCCGGAGACGCCCGGCGCCCGCATGGCCTTCCGCATCGGCTTCGGGGTTCGCCATTCCGATCAGAACTGGAAACGCGAACTCAACACGCTGATCGCCCAAAACAAGATCGAGTTGGAGCGCATCCTTCGCGATTATGGAGTCCCGTTGCTCGATGAGTCGGGACATGCGATCACGGTTCCATGATGAGTTCGGCGAAACATTTGGCTCGCGGCGTTCTCGCGCTTTGCGCGGCGGTCGCGCTTTACGCCGCGCCGGCTTTCGCCCAAGCGCCGCCGGAGCCGGAAGGCTACCGCCTCGACAATTATCATGCGCCGACGCCGGCGACGCTCAAGGGCGCGACCGTGCTCGACACCCCGCAGGCGTTTGAACTGTGGAGCGGCAAGAAAGCGGTTTTCATCGACGCGCTGTCGCGGCCGCCTAAGCCGGAAGGCCTGCCGAAGAATGCGGTGTGGCGCGATCCGAAGCGCTTCGACATTCCCGGCAGCATCTGGCTTCCCGACACCGGGTTTGGCGAACTCTCCGAGCCGATGGCGCGCTACTTCGAACAGGGCGTGGCGCGCGCAAGCGGCGGCGACAAATCGAAGCCGCTCGTCTTTTATTGCCGCACCAATTGCTGGGCGTCCTGGAACGCCGCGAAACGCGCGCTCACCCTCGGCTATACGCATGTCCTGTGGTATCCGCCCGGCGCCGACGCCTGGGAGCAGGCCGGCCATCCGCTCGAGGAGCGCCAGCCCGAGCCGCGCGAGTAGGGCGCGATTTCAATTGAGGCTGGGGTCATTCCCGACGCTTCGCGTGAGCGAAGCGATCGGGATCCAGAGCAAGGCCAGCGCTCACTCACACTTCTGGATTCCCGGTCAGGCCGTGGGCCTGCCGGGAATGACACGTCGAACCAACGGCTCAACGGAGCCCCGCTCACTCCATCGCCTGCTGGATGGCGCGCGCGAGCGTGCCGAAACGCTGCTCGATCAGCGCCGGGCTTTCGCACACATAGCCGACCATGCGCCGCTGCTCCTCGAAGAGCCGCAGCCGCCACTGCACGGCTTCGCTGGCTTTCTTGATCGCTTCGGGGTCCGGCGGCTTTTGATCCTGCAGGTCCCGCAGCGTCTGCGTCTCCTGGCGCGCGGTCTCCGCCATCGCCTTCAGCCGCCGGCCAAAACGATCGAGGCCGTTGACCAGGTCGCGCCGCTCGTCATTCATGCGCTCATAGACGCCGGCGAACAGCGTCGTCAGGCGCTCCTTGCGCTTGTCGCCCGATTTGGCGAATTGCGCGATGAGCGTCTCCGCTTCGTCCATCGGCGTGCGTCGCTGCGCGAGGCGCGTGACGAGATCGGCGACCGTCGCGTCATCGCGCCAGTGTTTCAAAGCGTGGTCGAGCGGCGGACCGGCCCAGACGCCGCCGACCGCGAGCTCGGGCACGCGCACCTGTCGGCACGGCCAATCTGGCTGGCTTTGTTGGGGCGGCGCCTGCGCCGCAGCGGCGTCGGCGAAAACGAGCAAGAAAAGCGCAAGACGCAGGCTACGATGAATCATTGAGGCTCGCCGAACGTCGCAGGATCGCGACGCGCTATAATGCCCCATGCAGATCATCCCCGTCATCGATATTCGCAACGGCGCGGTCATGCGCGCCCGCGCCGGCGACCGCGACAGCTACAAGCCCATCGCATCGCCGCTTGCCGCGACGAGCGCGCCGGCCGATGTCGTCGCCGGTTTTCTGACGCTTCATCCATTCGAGAAATTCTATATCGCCGATCTCGACGCGATCGAGGGACGCGGCGACAACCGCCGCGAGATCGGCGTATTGACCGAACGCTTCCCATCGCTTCGCTTCATGGTCGACGCCGGCGCCGCCTCCTGCGACTGGCGCGGCGTTGCGCGCGTCGAGCGCGTCATCGGCAGTGAATCTTTGTCCGACAGGGAATCCCTGTGCGCCGTGAAGGACGCGCCCGATGTCGTTCTCTCGCTTGATTTTCGCGACGAGGTTTTTTTGGGTCCCGATGCGCTCGACGAATGCCCCAAGCTGTGGCCGAGCCAGATCATCGTCATGACGCTTACGCGCGTCGGCGTCAGCGCGGGTCCCGATTTTGCGCGCGTCTCGCAGATCATCGCGCGCGCCGGCGATCGGCGGGTCTTTGCCGCAGGCGGCGTTCGCGACGCGACCGATCTTAATCGGCTTGAAGCGATCGGCGCCGCCGGGGCGCTGGTCGCGACGGCGCTGCACGATGGCGCTCTGACGTGCGCCGACCTCGACCGTTTTGCGTCGGCGCACAAAAAAAAAAGGGAGCCCTGAGG
>JALHNR010000434.1 GCA_022843525.1 Methylocystis sp.
TCGCTGTAGAGCGCCGGCTCGCTCGCGATGAACACGCCGGCGAAAAAAGCCACGAGCCCGCCAAGAACGGCCTCGATGCTGACGGTGAACGAACGTCCGATCAGACCCGACAGCGAAAAATCTTCGCTCAACGATTTTGGCAGATAGTCGGCGAGTCCCGATCGGGTGATTTCGAGCGAGATGGCGTCCGCCGTGTCCTCGGCGCGGCGCAGCACCTCATGAAATTCCGAAGCCATCGTACGTCCGAAGAGATAGAAGGTTCCGCCGATGATCGAGGCGATCAGCAGGCCCGAAAGCGTGAGCGCCACGCCGCGCGGTAGTCGCAGCTTGAGGAACGGCGTCGCGACGAGATGAATGAGCGTTGCGACGAGCACCGCGCCTGTCGCAAGGACGATGACATTGAAGAGCAGCCAGATGAGAAACGGCGCCAGGGCAATGGCGACGAAAATCACTGAGCGCAGAACGAATTCGCTTCTGGTCATGTCAGCGTCGTCCGATTGCGCGGTCCGCGCCCAGCGGGAAAGGTAGGCGCACCTCATCAGGGAAATCTAGGCCCAGATTCAATGAACGTTACGTTGCGGTCGCGCAGTGAGAGCCGATGAAAGATTGTTACAGTTAGAATGTTCTCGCCCCGAAACCTCAAGCATCGGACATTCAATCGACGAACGCCGCGGTTCGAGTGCTTCAGGGAATTATGAGCCAAAACCCAGCCAGTTCCAGACGGCTTTATCGAGGTGAGTGGCCAAAATACTCGCGACTATGGAAATTGTTCCACCGACGTAAACAGTCCATTTGACATAAACTCTATTCGTCACGTAAGAATTTGCGAGTCGCGACGTGTGATCATTAAAGATGAGGAACGATCGTCTAAGCAGTTGGAATCTCTTCGCCGTGTTGAAGATGGCCAACGCCATGCCAAGCGTCATTAGGACAAATCCTATTATCATTGAAATATCAATTTTTGGCGTCCTTTGAAGCCAAGCGTCAAAAAAATAGTCTAACTTATGTTCGATAGTAGTAAAAGGATCCGCATCCGAAATACTATTGTATTTCGTTAATGCAGAATTAGCCAACTTTATGTACATGTATTTCGGTAAATCTCCATAAAAAACTAATGTCATTCCCACAAGAGATATCATAAAATTGAATATCCTGGTTTGAATCAAACGTGTTAGCTTCGAAAGAACGTCATCCTTAACAAATATTTTCTCAATGTACGTAGAAATGTGCCTAGCCAAATCCTCCCCAAAAGTTAAGTTTGTAAAATCTACGCTATACTCGACGAAATTGGCCCGCCTTTTTTCTCCTTCGGACGGATTTGCCTCATAAAAAAAGCGACCATCGGAGAAAATATTGACTTCAATGCTCTGCTTTTCCGGAAATTCTTTGTCGGGGAAGCTGACAACGTAGGATATTGATAAGCTTAAGCCCACGGTCTCTTCATTTGACATGTTAGAATATGCCTTGAAGGCATCAACGGATTCCATTGAATGAACTACACCACCTGAAAAATAAATGGATGCTTTGAAAGATGCTAAGCTATGAGGGTTCTGGCTCAGACGCTGATCGACCACTTCAAGTATGTTTAATATCCAATTCTGTTCAGCTAGAAACGGACGTTCTTCAAAGCGGTGTCTTATTGTTCGCTTCTGCCCCAAAAGGCCTGAGATAAATTCGCCCAAGGAACGATTTGGAATCCTTAACGTTAGCTCACCGCTAGTTTTATCGGCATCAGCCCGCATTAGGACTCTCCAAAAGTTTCTTTCCAAAGGGTTCAGCTGCAGAATTTTCATCACTGCCGAGTTGCAAGAATGCGCTGCACTTGCAATTCCGATCAAGTCAAGACTTGTCTCAATCCATCAACTCGCCAGCGCGAATTTCTCCGCCTGCTCGAGATCGACGGAGACGAGCTGCGAGATGCCGCGCTCGGCTTGCGTCACGCCGAACAGCCGGTCCATGCGCGCCATGGTGATCGGATTATGGGTGATGGTGACGAAGCGCGTGTCGGTCTTCTTGCGCATCTCCTCGAGGAGATCGCAGAAGCGCTCGACATTGCTGTCGTCGAGCGGCGCGTCGACCTCGTCGAGCACGCAGATCGGCGACGGATTGGTCAGGAAGACCGCGAAAATGAGCGACATGGCGGTCAGCGCCTGCTCGCCGCCGGAAAGCAGCGTCATCGTCGTCGGCTTCTTGCCGGGCGGGCGCGCAAGAATGTCGAGGCCCGCCTCCAGCGGATCGTCGCTTTCGACGAGCTGCAATTCCGCCGCGCCGCCATCGAAAAGCAGCGTGAACAACTCCTTGAAGTGGGCGTTGACCTTGTCGAAGGCGGCGAGCATGCGCTCGCGCCCCTCTTTGTTGAGACTGGCGATCGCGGCGCGCAATTTCTTGATGGCTTCCGAAAGATCATCGCGCTCGGCGATCATTTTTTCGCGCTGCGCCTCGACCTCGGTGAGTTCGTCCTCGGCGCGCAGATTGACGGCGCCGAGCCGTTCGCGGTCGGCGCGCAAATTCTCCAGCCGCCGTTCGATGTCGGCGATCTCCGGCAGATCGTCGCCGTCCTTGACCTCGGCGAGTTGGGCGAGCGCTTGCGGCGTCGATTCGAGATCATGCGCGATCGCGCGCTCGACGTCGGCGACCCTCTGCCGCGCGGCCTCGAGTTGCGCCTCGCTGCGCGCCATCTCTTCGCGCGCGGCGCTCATCGCCTCGAGCGCGGCGCGGGCGGCGCGGTCGGTTTCGGCGAGACGCGTTTCGGCGCTGGCGCGCGCGTCGGACGCGTCGCGCCGGGCGGCCTCGGCCTCTTCGAGCGCATTCATCAGCGCGCGGCGCTGGCCGATGAAGGCGTCAGGCGCGTCGTCTAGGCGCGCGTTTTCCTCTTGCGCCGTCGCCAGCCGCTCTTCCAGCTCGCCGATGCGGTCCTGCGCTCGATCGCGGCGTTCCGCCCATGACGAAGTTTCTCGCGCGATCGCCGCGAGCCGCGACGCGCGCGCGGCTCTTTCGTGGCGCAGGGAGGCGACCGCGGCCCGAGCCTCGCCGGCCTGGGCGCGCTCGGCCATGGCGCGGCCGCGCAAATTCTCCAAAGCGCCGGCGAGAAAAGCCGGCTCCTCAAGCTGGTCGAGCGCCTGCGTCACGCTTGCGCGCTTCTGCGCGGCTTCGTCGCGATTGGCGAGCGTCCGCGCCTTGGCTTCCTGCAGCGCCGACAGGCGCTGGGCGATTTGCGCCTGACGACGCTCCGCCGTCGAATGGCGTTCGCGCGCCTCCTCCAGGCGGACGCGGGCGCGGCGATGCGCGTCGCGCGCCTCCGCTTCGGCCTGGGCGGCCGTTCGCGCGGCCTCGCGCGCGGCGTTCAGCGCCTCGGTCAGCGAA
>JALHNR010000435.1 GCA_022843525.1 Methylocystis sp.
GCGCCAAGCGCTGTCGCGGCCTTTATTCCTCGTAGACGACTGTCCCCGCAACAACGGTCGTCTTGACGACGCCCTGCAGTAACGCGCCGTCGAAAGGTGTATTTTTGGATCGCGAGCGCAGCGTCGCGGGATCGATGACGAAGGGCGCGTCTGGGTCGAAGCGTATGATGTCCGCGGGGGAGCCTTTTTGGAGCCTGCCCTGTGGAAGTCCTAAAATTTCCGCCGGGCGCGACGTCATCGCCTCGAGCAGACGGATCAGCGTGACGTCCCCGGAATGCACGAGGCGAAGCCCCGCCGGCAGCATCGTTTCGACGCCGATCGCCCCATATTCGGCTTCGGCGAAAGGGAGCCGTTTGGTTTCGACGTCTTGCGGATCGTGGTCGGACACGATGACGTCGATCAATCCTTCTCCGAGCGCGCGAACGAGCGCCTTGCGTTCATCCTCATGGCGTAGCGGCGGCCTGAGCTTGAGGAAGGTGCGATAGTCGCCGATGTCGTTCTCATTCAGCGTCAGATGATTGATCGAGGTCCCGCAGGTGACGGCCAGGCCGTCGTCCTTGGCTCTGCGCAACGCGTCCAGCGACAGCGTCGTCGTCACGATCGCGGCGTGATACCTCGCGCCGGTCAGGGCGACGAGCCTCAAGTCGCGATCGAGCATGATCGCCTCTGCTTCACGCGGCGCGCCGGCGAGGCCGAGCCGATGCGCAAACTCCCCTTCGTTCATGACGCCGACGGAAAGATCCGGGTCTTCGGCGAAATGAATGACGAGCGCATCAAAATCGCGCGCATAGGTGAGCGCGCGTCGCATGACGAGGGCGCTTCGCACGGAGCGCGCGCCGTCGCAGAAAGCGATCGCGCCGGCCTGCTGCAGCAGGCCCAGCTCGGCGATTTCTCGGCCCTCGCGGCCTCGGGTCAGCGCCGCCATCGGGGCGACGCGCACGCGCCCGGTGTCACGCGCGCGGCGCAGAACGAAATCGACCACGGCGGGATCGTCGACGGGCGGCGCCGTCGCCGCGGTCGATACGATTGTCGTCACGCCGCCCGCCGCCGCGGCGAAAGTCGCGCTGGCGATGGTTTCGCGATGTTCCGCCCCCGGCTCGCCGACGAAGGCCTGCATGTCGATGAGGCCCGGCGCGACGACGTCGCCGGCGCAATCGATGACGCGCGCCCCTTCGGGAGCGTCGCCCTGTCGAACGGTTTCGCCGACCTCCGCGACGACGCCGTCGAGCGTCACGAGACCGCCGCGCATCTCGCGTCCCGAGGCGGGGTCGATCAGCCGGGCGTTGATGAATAGCAGCGGGGCTGGAGCTTGCGGCGGCGACATGGCCGCCTGCTTAGGCCATTTCTTCGGGGTTGCAAATCCGCTGAGCCGCGCCAGGGCTTGATCTCAATTCGAAAGCGCCTAGCTGCCATGTCAGGAGAGCGGGCGGCGTCTTCGCGCAATCTCACCAGGCAGATTATGGGTCTCTCCCACCTTCCCGCTTCGCCAGTTGCGCCGAGTTCCGCAACTGAGGAACCCGAGCGCGCCCCGGGCGTGCGCGAGCATGACTCCTACCTCGCTGCGATCATGAACGCCGTCGTGGACGGCGTCATCACGATCGACGAGCGAGGCACGGTGCTTTCGATGAATCCGGCGGCGGCCAAGCTTTTCGGTTTCGCGCCCTCGGAAGTGATCGGGCAGAACGTCCGCATGCTGATGCCCGAGCCGGATCGTAGCAGGCACGATTCCTACATCAGCGAATATCTTCGCACCGGGACGCCAAAGATCATTGGAATTGGCCGGCAGGTCGAAGGAAAGCGCAAGGACGGCTCGATCTTCCCCATGGAGCTTGGCGTAAGCGTTGTCGCGACAGAGGGCAGGCGCGTATTCGTCGGACTTATCCACGACCTCAGCCAAAGACGCCAGTTCGAACGGCGGCTCCAGGAGCTGCAGTCGAACAGGCTCGACTTGATGGAAAATATGGCGGCCGGATTGGCGCATGAGCTCAAGCAGCCTTTGACGGCGATCGGCGCCTATCTCAATTTTGCGCGTCGGCATCTGAACGAAAAAACCCTCTCGATCGAGAAGGTCGAGGAAATGTTGGACGGCGCGAATGCGCAAGTGTTTCGCGCCTCTGAAATCATAGACAACCTTCGGCAGTTTATCGCGCGCGGAGAAGCTGTAAGAACGCTTCAAAACCTCAATGAGGTCGTCAGAACCGCCTGCGAATTCACCGACGCGCTCGCCAAGGAACATCACGTCAAAACCTCGATCGACCTTGAAGCGTCGCCGGATGCGGTGGTGATTAACAAGGTTCAGATCCAGCAAGTCGTCGTCAATCTTAAGCGCAACGCTGTCGAGGCGATGCAGAACGGCGAACGGCGAGAAATGCGCGTGTCTACGCGCCTTTTCGGACGCGATCTTATCCGCGTCGATGTCACGGACACCGGCCCAGGATTGCCCGAGGAGATCAGCGGCAGGCTTTTCGAGCAGTTCACAACGACGAAGCCGCACGGTCTTGGCGTCGGACTTTCCATCTCCCGCTCGATTATCGAAGCGCACAAGGGAAGGATCTGGGCGGAGCCCAATCCCGGCGGCGGCACCATCTTCAGCTTCGTATTGCCCGTAGCCGAGCGCTGAGGAGGCGAACCGCCGCGCAAACGCCGGCGGCAGCCTCGGCCGAGGCTGACGCGGACGGTTGAGACAAATATGATTAAGGAGATTATGGATAAGGCCAGGGACGGCCTGCCGCCGCGCGCGGCCGCATTCGTCCCCAGGGTCAACTAGCCCCCGCCGTTGGGGCCATCTTGGGGAGAGACGGCGTCGTGTTGACCTTCGAGAATGTCGGCTTGCGCTATGGCGTCGGCGCCGAAACGCTCCGCGACGTGAATTTCCAGATCGCACCGCGTTCTTTTCAGTTCCTGACCGGTCCGTCAGGCGCAGGCAAGACCACCTTAATGCGCTTGATCATCATGGCGCTGCGGCCGACGCGCGGGTTGATCAATATCTTCGGCAAGGACACGGCGGCGCTCAGCAATGAAGACGTCGCCGAGACGCGCCGCAAAATCGGGGTCGTTTTCCAGGACTTCCGCCTTCTGGATCATCTAACGCTCTACGAAAACGTCGCCCTCCCCTTGCGCGTGCTCGGGCGCGAAGAGTCGACCTATCGCGCCGAGGTGATCGAACTGTTGCGCTGGGTGGGTCTTGGCGAACGCGCGCATGCCTTCCCAACGGTCCTTTCGGGCGGCGAGAAACAGCGCGCGGCGATCGCTCGCGCGCTGATTTCGCAACCCAAACTGCTACTTGCCGACGAACCGACGGGCAATGTCGACCCGACGCTCGCGCGCCGGATCCTGCGCCTCTTCATCGAAC
>JALHNR010000436.1 GCA_022843525.1 Methylocystis sp.
ACAAAGGCGCGCGCGTTCGATTGTCTGTCACCCTTGATGAACCCCGGCGCCGTCGTCTTCGGCTCGACGCTGCTGCAGGGCGGCGTGGCGCGCAGCTTCGCGGCGCAGAGGCTGATGGCGTTCTACAATTCCAAGGGCATATTCTCGAACACGCAGGATGATTTGGCGACGCTGACGCGCGAACTCGAAAAGCGTTTCAGCGCGGTGAGCGTCGAAACGGTCGGCTGCGCCGCGCTGTTTTCCGCGAGAGTGTAGGTTCAGGCGCCTAGCCCCAAAGCCTTCCGCACCCGCGCCGAATAGCCATAGAGATCGGGGCGCAGCACGATTCGCCCGCCTTCATCGACATAGGCCGTGAAATATTCGATGTGGATCGGCAGCGGCTTCGCCAGATTGATGTAGCGCTCCGAGCCGCCGATCAGCCGGCGAACGCGGCTTTCCGACCAGCCGCTGCCGGGGCCGAGCACGGCTTCGGCGAACGCGAACGGCGCGTCGACGCGCATGCAGCCATGACTGAAGGCGCGATGCGAGGCGGCGAACAGGTTGCGCGACGGCGTATCGTGCAGATAGACCGAGAAATCGTTCGGGAACATGAATTTGATGCGGCCAAGCGCGTTACGTTCGCCGGGCGGCTGGCGCACCACGAGCTTGCCGCCGCGATAGGACACGTTGAAGCCGCTCGCCGCGATGGCGGCGACGTCGCCATTCGCCTTCGGCAGCATCTCCTTGTTCAGGATCGACGGCGGCACGTTCCAATACGGATTGACGATGAGGTACTGCAGCGCGTTGGAGAAGATCGGCGTCGGAGTCGCCTCTTTGCCAACGATGACGCGCGTGCGATGCGTCACCTCGCCGTTGCGCACGACAGCGAGTTCAAAGTCGGGGATATTCACCTCGACCCGTTCTTCGCCGAGGTCGCGCGGCAGCCAGCGCCACCGCTCCATATTGGCGATGACTTCGGCTTCGACCCTCGACGTCGAAGCTTTGGCGAGCCCGGCGGCGCGACGCCGCTTGGACTTGCTTGCAGGCGGCAGGACGTCGCTCTGGGTGATGTTCCCAGTGGCTGCGGCGTAAAGACCGTCGGAGGCCGGCGCGCTGGCGCGCTGCGTTCTCAGCTCGATGAGTTTTTCGCGCAGCTGCTGATAGCCATAATGGGTGGGATTATAGGCCTGCAGCGCGTCGCCGGCGTTTGCGCCGGCGCCGGCGACTTCGGCCACGGCCATCGCCGGGTCTGGGAGGGTCGTTTTCGCCCCGACGAGCCGCGAAATGCGCTCAGGTTCGATCCGGGCGCCGCGCGCCTGCAGCGCATAGGCGGCGATGGCCTCCGACAGAGCGAGTTCGTCCGCCGCCGTGGGCGCCGCCTTCTCTGCGTCGGGCGCTGCATAGGCGCGAAGATCGAGCCCGTCGTCGGCGGCGAGCGAGAGGCGCGCGAGCGCGGCCCGAGCCGAGGCGCGCCATTCTCCATTCTCGATCCAGTAGGGTGCGAGATCTCGAGCGGCGTAGGCGGTGGCCAGCGCCGCGCGCAGACGATGGCGTTCAGGCCCGAGAGCCGCGCCGCCGGACGTCGTCCAGGCCTCGAGCGCCAAGGCGAGATCGCGCTTCTCTTCGGGCTGAAGGCTCCAGGCGAGGTCGAGCGGGTCCGGTTTTACAGGCTCGGCGCGCAGCTCGACGTCGAGCAAAACTGCGGCGGGCGCGGCGTCCGCGACGGCGAAGTCCGGATTGTCCAAGGGCGCGCGCGTCGGGACGCGCTCCACCTCAAACAGCGCGACGAGCGGCGGCGGGTCGAACAGTTCGGCGCGGCGCGGCGGATACTGCGCCGCGACCGCAGGAGCGGCGAACGCCGACAGGGCCGCGGCCGCAAGCGCGGCGCGGAGAAGTCGCTCGGCCGTTTCGCCAGCGGTCATGTTTGTCCCTCGCGCAAGATCCCGTCGCGGCGAGATCTGCGTCGCCTTTCCAGTCGAGATATGGGCGGAGCGCCGCCGCGCGGCAATCCTCCATTGCTTCGCCGGAACAGTAACGCGCCGCGTCAGGCTTGGGAATCGGCGCGAGGCGGCGCGCGCCGCTCAGACCCCGAAAAAGCCGGACTGTGGCGGCGAAGTCACTATGGCGAGCGAATAGCGGGCCGCGGACGCAGCTTTTATCGTCGCGATTGATCCGCCGTCCCGTTGACCGATCAAGCGGCCTGACGCAAGGGATGATGTTCAATGAGCGCGACCATGTAGCGCGCGATGTCTTCCGCGATGTCCGGATCGCGCTTCAACTCGGTCAACGCCCGTGGCGGCGGAACCTCCTCGCCGTGTTCTTTCGCGACATCGATCCACAGCGCGAGCGCCTCGGCGGCGTTCGTCATCGCCTCATCCAATGAGTCGCCGGCGGAGATGCAGCCGGGCAAGTCGGGAAACCAAACGCCGACAGCCTTCCCTTCTTCCTCTTCGACAATGGCGACGTAATGCGTCATTCGCGTCAGTCCTTCGGCCACCCCGCAGCCTTCTAGATTTTCCAGACCAGGCCAGGGCCAAGGTCTTTTTTCGGATGAGGCAAAGGTATTATGGCGCCTGTCTTGGGATTGCGAAAGACATGGTGAGATCCGGTAATGCGCTCAAGCACCCAGCCGTCCCTTTCGAGACGGCGCTTAATATCGCGGCTGTTGGTGAGCATATGGCGATCTCAATTGGTTTATGATCGCCATCCATAATTATGCATCTGGGCTTGCACGCAACAATGACTCTGTCAGAGACGACTATTTTGGTAAGCTAGCCATCTATTTTAATGGGCGCGTCATCGACAGAGTTTCACAATTGTAGGCTCACCCCGCCTCGACAAAACTCTCCAGCACCATCTTCCTGCCGGCCTTATCGAAATCGACGGTGAGCTTGTTGCCGTCGACCGCCGCCACGGAGCCGGGCCCGAACTTCAAGTGAAACACCCGCGCGCCCACTACAAAGCGCGAACCGCCGGACGAGCGCGCGATCACTTCGCCCTCGATCGTCACGGGCTGCTTGCCGCGTGCGCCGCGCGTCGCGCCGCTGCGCGCCGAGTCGCTGCGCGTCGAATCTGCACCCGCCTTGGCCCGCTTCCATCCCGGCGTCGAATAGTCGGAGCCGTAGACGTCGAGATTGGCGAAGCGCGAGACGCCATAAGAGCCATATTGCGAACCGCTCGGCGCCTCGACCACCTCGACATTGTCCGTCGGCAGATTGTCGATGAAGCGCGACGGCACGGTCGCCTGCCACAGCCCGTGAATGCGCCGGTTGCTGGCGAAATAGATCTTGGCGCGGCGCTTGGCGCGCGTCAGACCGACATAGGCGAGACGGCGCTCTTCCTCGAGGCCGGCGCGTCCCTGTTCATCGAGCG
>JALHNR010000437.1 GCA_022843525.1 Methylocystis sp.
CTTGGGCGCGCCACTTCGGAACAAAACTGGGAACGCCGATTTTTCGCCTGATGCGGCGCAAGCGAGCGCAGGAGCGCGCTCTTGTGGCCGATCCGAACTTCCCGCTGGGCGAGCGCGCAAATGGTCGCGCCGGTAGCCGCCGTTGGCGTCACGCATCCGCTTGCGCGCTTGCTGGGCGAATGTCGCGAGCGCTTGAGGCGTGAGAGTTGAACCGGCTCTTTCGATCTCTGCCGCCGCACGGTCCGCGTCGAAGTGAGCGCAGCAACATCGTTGCTTTTTATCTTGCCGTCTTAATCGGGTCCATTTTCGTCGACTGTTTCGATATCGTCGTCTCTCCGATGTTGTCCGATAATCCACTCGCATCTTTTCGCCAACAAGCCGCTTTTTGAGAGGCGAGAGTTCTGGCGCGCCGTGCATTCTTCCGCGCTCATCGACGGCTGGCTTTTCGTCGCTCGGCTGCAACAGCCAAACGACATCGGATCCGTCGCGGCGCATATTGCCATCGGATTTACGGGAAGCGTCACAGGCATTCCGGCGTGGTCCGGGTGAACGGCCATAGGCGAGATAGCGTGCGTCCCGTCGTCCTTGGTCGCTGCACCAGTTCTCATCCGCTTGCGCCGAGCTCCTTTGCTCAAAAGACGATCGCGTTTTGCGTGATCGTCTGCAAAATCTTTGCGCGTGCGGCGTCATGCGTGCGCGCCGAGAAGCTTGCGATTTTTGACGGCCGCCCGCGCGGCGACGTCGGCTTCGCGCCGTTGAACCGCCGACATCGACGGCGCCGTCGCGCCACATCGCGTGCAGGACGACCGCCTTTGCGCAGGACGACGCCGAAGCTGCAAAAGGCCAATGGCGCAAGGTCGCCGATCCGCTGCGCCGCAAGCCGCCGAAACTCGCCACGCTGATGGACGAAGCCGAGAGTGACGCGCTCGCCAATATGAGCTTCCCCGCCGCCCACCGCGCCAAGCTGCACAGCACAAATCCGATCGAACGCATAACGGCGAGATCAAGCGGCGCACGGAGGTCGTCGGCATCTTCCCCACGAGGCCGCCGTCATGCCTCGTCGGCGCGATCCTGCTCAAACAGAATGACGAATGGGCCGTCCAGCGCAGCCTGTCGAAGGTGTCGAGCAAAGACTGCACTGGCAAAAAGGAAATATGATGTTCAAGAAAATCTTGATCGTGTCCCTTCGGCTTGATCGCTACGCTGGGCCGGATCGGTCTGGGCTGCCACGGGGGGCAGCCCGACGACTGGATCATCGCTCAAGGGCGCGATGGTTTCCAGCGTCATGCGAAGATTCTGCTGCGAATCGCGCTTCTCCGAGACGGGCACTCGACGAGCAAGCCGACGCAATCGTGATTGTTGCCAAAAATGCTCCCGCTGGTTGCTGATCGCCCTGGCAGGCGACGATCAAAAGAGCGGCGCCTTATATTCTTCGCGCCGAGCGATTTTTGCCGCATTCCGGATCCGCGCCTTATTGAGACGGTTCGCAAGCATGTGCAAACCGTCTCGCAACTTCGTCAATCCATCCGGATCTGGATCGGTTCCGCCGGAGGCGTCGAATTTATCGATCTGCTCCTGGACGACATTCTCGAGCGAGATAAGAAGTAGAGGCCCGTCCCACGCTTCGTTGCCCGAGAACGGCAGCGTCATGACAAGATCGACGGCGCGTGCCTCTACATCTTCGTGCGGGAGCGTCGCACCGAAATGGAATTCGCAAGCATCTGCTTTCGCGAACGCCTCTCGAAGCTTCTCCACGATCTCATCTCCAACCTCGCCGGCGACGAGCGGCTTCAGCGAGGCGGCCCTGTCAACGCCCCAGGCGCTGATGTCGAATCGATCCGAGTGAAGCAATCTTGTTTTTGCTTTTTTGTCCTGGGCGAAGCGCCAAAGTTCGGGCTCGCGCGCATCGACGATGATGAGCATGTCACTTTCGGCGTCTGTTAGCACTCGTTTTGCGACACTGCCGAGAAGAAGTTCATCGATAACACCGCTACCGTGCTTGCCCATGACGATCAAATCACAGCCGAGCTTATTCGCATGAGCGACGATTTCCTGCTTGGGGTCGCCTTGGACGACTTGAATCGAAATCTCTGAGGCGGACAGTCCGGATGCGGCTGCGAGCGCCTGAAGCTCTCGATGGGCGCGCTCACGATAGCGATCGACGATGTGCTCGCCGTCGTCATAGTCGAGGATCTCTTCAAGCAATGGCTCGTCGAACGCATGCATCAGAATGATCGCCGCCTCGGGCGCGATGGCCTGCGCCAAGCTAACCGTCGCTGCCGACACGGGAGAGAAGTCCACAGCCACAAGGACCCGGTTGTACGCCTGAACGGGCTGCCGTTTCACGATCAGCACGGGCTGTCTGCTCTGGTGAAGAATGCGCGAAACGGTCGAGCCGATGGTAGACTGGGACAAAAATCCGCCGCCATGCGCTCCGATGACGATCAAGCCTGCATCGGTTGAGTCCGCGATAGAGCAAACCGCAGCCCAGGCCGGGCCATTTTCAAGCCGCAGCTCCGCGTAAATTCCGCAGTCCTGGCTTGCGCCCGAAACGACTTCACCCAGTTGTTTCCGAGCTTTTTCTTCGACATTTTTTGAGAATGGGTCAAACGTCTCGTCAAAAAGTCGCCGCAGCGAGGTTAGGGCGCCGTCGTCAACCGCGTGGACAACCGAATATCGGGCCCCAGCGGCTTTCGCGATCAGAAATCCACGCTTCAGCGCGGAGATCGAACTGCCGGAAAAATCCGTCGCGGCGAGAATGTGCGTGAATTCCGTTCTCTGGAGGTGCAATCCTCGCTCCCTGGTTCTTGCGTTAGGCTCGTTTCCCACGAGGCGCTGAATCTATCGGATGACACACGCGCTCGAGGTTGAGATAGGCGCGGAGTGGATACGGGCAAGGCTGCGGCGCGCTAAGCAGAGGCTCAGCACCGCGCTCCTCCTCGCGGAGGCAAACGCTATCAACGGAATACGTCACGCAATCCGCATTCGCCGAAATCACCGCGCTGCTGATCCTGGCGACGGTAACCGGCCTTGTTGAAGCATTGCTGCGGCAATCGCTCATTGTCATTTTCATCGCCTCGGGCCTTCTTGCCGGCCCTTCTGCGTTCAACATCGTCCGATCCAACGTTAAAATCTCGGTGGCGGTTGCGGATGAGGCTCGGGATCAACCCATTCCTCCCACTCAATCGCGAAGGGAATATTTTTCTCGGCGAGAAATTCCGTCACGCGCTGCTCGACCTCGTCTCTCAGCGCGAAATCGGGCTTATAGCGCAGACGTCGCCATGGCAGGATGGGCGGCTCCAGCGTGATAGCGATGATATATTCCTCCA